>JAIOQB010000230.1 GCA_021413585.1 Planctomycetia bacterium | reverse complement strand
GATTTCAAACTTGCCTTCGGGATTCGTCACCGCCACGTAGCCGTTGTCGCGCGGCAGCAGGTAGGCCCTCATCCAAGGGTGGATGCTGCACTCGACATTCACGGGCGCCGCATACGGTTTGGCAGGCTCGTAGGCCACGTCCTGGCTGGGGCTGATCGTCTGGTTAAATTCGGGATTGCCGCGGATGAGGGTGTTGTGGGAGATCGGATCGCTGTTGAGGACTTTCAGCTTCTGCCCCACCTGGATCGTGGCCACGTGAGTCAGGAACACGCAGGCCTTCTGGTCGAAAATGACTTCGCTCCCTTTCTTGGCCAGGGCCGATTCGTGAACGTTGTCCCCCTTCAGTCCTTGAGCATAGATGGCCACATTGGCCAGACCGCCGCCGGAAGGATTGATGACGATATCGTTCTTCAGGACCGGATGGCCTCCCGGCTCACATACTTCAGGATTCTTGTCGATCTTCTCCACGCCGGGCTTGGGCGGCGTGCCGACGACGACGATCGTCCCTTGGATCGTGCCCCAGCCGGTGGACTTCTGCGCGTCGGCCGCGCCGGCTCCCTCGGCGGGGGCCGCCTTGGCGACGATCTTCGCGCGGAACTCGCTGGCGGCTTCTGCATTGGGCTGGAACTGGTCGACCATCGATTGCTGACAGCCGGTCTGACTAAGCGCAACAGCGACCACGCCCACGGCAAATGCCGCAGCCCAGCTTCCTGTCGCGCGATTGGCTGAACCTGCCGTCATCAAATCACTCGCGTTGCAAAACACGTTTACGTTTCCCAGCACTCGGCCGAATTAAAGGAATCCATCAGCGAAATCAAACAGCGGTTTCAATTCGTGGGCAGCGGAACCTTGATGTCGCCCAGGTTGTTCTCGCCCGGCTTGAGCGTCATCTTAAACCGGCCGAAGTTCCACTTGGTCGGCTTGCCGTCCACCGTCACGTCCGCCTTGTAGCCGACGAAGCCGATCTTCTCCTGCCAGGCCTGAAACTCCAGCGGCTTGTCGGTCGGCAGGTCCTTGATCTCGAAGCTGCCGTCGGCCGAACTGGCGCCGGCGTAGGGAGTGTCGGCCAATACCACGTAGCCCTTCATCCACGGGTGGACGGAGCAGCTCACTTGAAACGGCAGCGTCTCGGCGTGCTTTAGGTCTTTGTACACCTGCGACATGCCGGGCTGAATCTGGTCGTTCGTGGCGGTGTTCTTGCGAGGGTAGGTGGCCGTGTTATGGGCGATGGTATCCGAATTCTTCACTTCCAGCGGCTGGCCGGCCTGCATTACCAGCATGTGGGGCGCGAAGCGGCAACCCTTATTCTCGATCACGGCCGGTGCCTCCGGCGCGGCGCCGGGGCCTTTGATTCCCTTAGTGAACAACCACACCGCCACGTTCTGAATGCCGCCGTCCTTGCCGACGACCAGTTCTTCGCTCTCCAGGGGATGCTGACCGCACACGTCGGCGTTCGCGGTCGGCACGATCTTGGCAGGCACCGGCGGAGGGCCTTCGAGGATGAATCGCCCCTTGAGCGTGGCGGTTTCGGCGGCGACGGCGCTGGTGGCGGCGAAGCCGCACGCGCCGCAGCACAACGCTGCGATCAACAACTTGAAGATGCGGATTGTTGACAGATGGATGGTCATGGCGGTCTCCTGGTTATTTGCCCGGCGCGGTGGGGGAGGGCTCTTTCATTGGGGTGCCGGGCGGGGGCGGGGTTTTGTCTTTTGACGCACCATCGGCAGCGCCTCCCGGCGGGTCGATGTCGACCTTGGGAGGTTGGAAGCCGGTGGTGGCTTCCTTCGGTGCGCCGGGCGGAGGTTGGGGGGGCTCGCTGCCGCAACCGGCGGCAACCAGCAGGCTGGCGCTCAACAACACACTATAGGCGTTTCGCGATCGATGGGCCATCCTTGATCCTCCTGCCACGGTGGGCATGAACTCACTTTGTGACTTATTCATCGGGTGTTACTTGTTATTCGCCGGTTGTGCCGGAGCCGCCCCACCCGCCGCGTCCACCTGCTTGCGGATAGATAGCTGCGACTCCATGTAACGGTCCCAGTTCGTCAGCAGATCCGTCACCGCGTCGACTTGCTGCACGCTGTCTCCGTGGTACGGCTGCATCCGCTGCTTCGTCCCGGGCACCTGCTCCCAGTATCCGTCCTGCGACGGATCGTCGGGATGATACGGGAAGTTCACCGGCATCTTGGTGTACGGCAGAATCATGTCGGGCTTGGTAATCCAGCGGCGGACGTAATCGGGTTGCAGCCGCTTGTAGACGTTTGCCAGGTTCGGCCCATGGGCACGATCCGAGCCTTGCGGATCGAAGTCACCGACCATGTGGCAGGTGATGCAACCCGATTTACTGAGCAGAATCTTCTGGGCGTCGGCCAGTCGAACGTCGCGCCCGGGCTCTTCGCCCTTTTGCCCATTTTCGTTCTTTACATCGGCCGCTTCCAAATGCTTGCGGTACGCCCGATCCGCCGCGGCCAGCCGCTGGGCTCGATCACGATCGGCACCGTACTGGTGCGGATAATCGGCGTTGTCGCGGGCGGCAAAGTAATTGACCAGCGCGGCCGCGTCGTCGCTCGACATATTGAACTTGGGCATCCGCAGAATCACGCCGGGGCGGATCCGCGTCGGATTGAGCAGGAAGTCTTGCAGCCATTCGGGCTGGGTCTTGCGTCCCTGGCCCACCAGCGGCGGCGGACCCCACGCCCAGGCGTCGGCCCCTTCGCCCACTTTCTGCACCTTGTTTTCCGTCTCGATGGAAACCGGCAGCAGCAGCCGGGCGAAGTCGCCGCCACGCGTCTCGTACGGCTTTACGATCAGCGGGTTCTTCGGCATCAACTGGGTGGCAAACACCGGCAGCGGGTCTTTCACTTTAAACACGGTGCCGCCGAGCAGGGTGTTCTGCCACAGTTCAATGCCATATCCGCGCGTTGCCGTGTCGAGCGATTGGCCCTGCGCCTCTTCGATTGGGATGAAATCTTCCGCGCCGGGTGAATAGACCGTCTCGTCGGGATAACCCTTCGCGTTGACCTTCTGCATGCCGTGGATCGAGCCGAGCTGCAGGCCGCGGCGGTCGATCTGCCGGGACTTCAACACTTCGTCGGGCGTGAAGTACGGCTGCACAATCGGCGGCAACAGCGCGGGGGCCGGCGCGTCGATCGAGCCGGGGGGGAAGGCGACTTTCCACTCGCCGGTTTCCAGCACGTGGCAGCCGGCGCAATTGAATTTGGCCAGGACTTTTTCCCCCTGGATCAGGGCGGCGTGGCGGTCGTCGGCGCGGTAGACGTATTGTCCGGCGGGGGGCTCGGAGACGAGCCCTAGCACGAACGTCATCACCTGCTCGCGCTGGTCGTCAGTGAGATTGAACTGCGGCATCCGCAGCCATTCGCTGTATTTCTTGTTCTCGGTCTTCTTGTAGTCGTAGCTGCGCGGCTGGCGGAGCTTTTGCCACAGGAAGCCCTCGCGCTGCTCGGCCATCAGCGATTCTAGGAAGTAGCCGTTGTCCGGGCCCCACACGGGCAGGTCGGGATTGAGCTCTTCGTGCTCTTCGGCCGCTGCTTCTCCATGCATCGAGGCGCCATGGCTGGCGACTGCCGGTTCGCCCTTGGATCCGTTGGTCTCGGCCTGAACCTTGGCGGCCGCGGCCACCATCTGGGCCTGCTCCTTCGGCAGGAACTCCAGAATATGCTCGAACGCCAGCTTGGACGTTTCCTTGCGTCCCCAGTCGGCCAGGCCGGTGCCGATGGGCCGGGCGCTTTCAAAATCGGGGACGTCGTGGCAGCCGGAGCAGCCGAACTTGCTGATCGCGCGGCGGCCGACGTAGTCGAGCTTCTTCTTCTGCGACATCGGGCCGACCATTTCGATCTCGGCCCCCTTGATCGTCGGAGCCACATCGGCCGGAATGCCGTGCGCGAGATATTCTTTGGCCCGCGCTTCGGGATAAGCGGAGAGGAGGTACTCCAGCGCCAGCGCGTCGAGCGACATCAAGCGGATGTAGCGCTCCTTTTTCTTCGTGTCGAGCGGCGCGGTGAGCTCCACTGCATGCCCTGGTAGCTTGGCCGCGTCAGCGGCCGGAACCCCATTCAACAGATATTCGCTGGCCTTCTTTTCCTTGTCGGTGACTTGCTCCTGATCCTTCAGCGATTCAAACAGGTACTTGAACACTTGCTCGTCGAGCGTGATCAGCCGGACGTACTTTTTCTTCTTCTCGATGCTGATCGGCGCGGTCAATTCGGCGGCATGGCCAGGGAGCTTGGCCGCCACGTCAGCGGGAATCCCTTGCTCAAGGTATTGGCGAGCCAGCTTTTCCTTGTCCTCGGCGTTTTTTTGCTCCGGGACGTTTTTCTGATCCGGCAAGTCCATCAACAGATGCTTCATCGCCAGGGCGTCGAGCGCTTCCGGCTTCAAGTTCGGACCTTCGTCGGGCATTAACGCGTCGGCCGGCGGTTCGGCGTCGGTGAGCGTCGTGAATGGATCGGTCACGGGCTTGAAATCGGGCCCCAACAAATACGCGGCGATGTCGGCCGCCGGGTCGGTCATTTTGCTTGCGCCGCTTTCCGCCCGCTCCGGCTTGCCAGTGGCGTTGACCACCGCGACCGGGTCGAGGAACGTATTCGGCATGGCGGTCCGCAGGTGATAGCGCTTCGGATCGCGCAGCCAGGAGACGAGCCATTGCTGCCCCGCCTCGGTGCGGAGCTTTTTGCTCAAGCCGGTCAGGTCGGGGGCAAACGTCGCGTTCGACTTGGCCACGTCGGCGTGCTTGTGGCAGGCGAGGCAGCCACGCGTCTGGAACAGCAGCTTGCCGCGTTCGATCGACGGAGCCTCCGTCACGCCCGCCGGCGTGGGGAGATACTCAAACGGCTGGCTGTGATCGATCAGGTATTGAGCGATCGCCCGCGCTTCGACCGGCTCGAACAATCCGGCGGTCTGGCGGGCATGCTCCGTCAACCCGTCGACCAGTCCGAAGAACCGGGGCATCTTCGTATTGTCGCGAATGCTGCGCGGATTGTAGATCCAGCGATTGAGCGTCCCCTCGCCCAGCTTCGAGCGGACGTGCCGCAGGCTGGGGCCGACCTTGCGCATCGTGCCCGGGGCTTCGACCGTTTTGAGTTGATCCGCCAACCGCTGCGCGTCGAGCGACAATTGGGCCGGCGACTTCAGCAGCGGAATCAAGTCGTACGAGTCCTTCTTCAACTGCGGGGCGCTGCTTTGTTGATCTGTTTCGAGCAGCTTGACCAGCTTGTCGCGGACGGCCTGGTCGGCGGAGTGCTCTTTGACGTCTTGCGCGAGCACCATCATCTCGATCGTCAAACCCGGATCGGACAGCAGCTTGTCGGGCGCAGTGGTGCGGGCGGCATCGTAGTTGACCAGTTCCAGCAGACGGAGCCGGGCCGGAGCGTCTTCTGGATGCTGGGCCACCTTCTCGGCGAGCGCCGACATTTCCTGCAGGTCGGGCGCGAGGGTCTTGGCCGTGGGCTGAGCGGCATCGACATCAACTCCCGCTGCCGCGGCGAGATGTTTATCCAGATCCTGATGCAACGCCGCCGCGGCGGCATAGTACATCGGCTCGTTGCGCATGTCGGGCCCAACGCGCTTCGGGCCGTCGTAGCCGATGATTTCGTGGCAGCCGTAGCAGCCCAGTTGGCCGATCAGCTTGTGGCCGTCCACAACTTTCTTGGCCGGCGGGTCCGGGAAGCGCGGGCTTGGCTGCAACTCCACCACGTCGTGGTGGCACTTCAAGCAGGCCGATTGGTTGAACCGCGCCGGATACATTGGATAGATCCAGTGGTGGTTGTGGGCGAAGTTGTACTCCTTGTCCCACTCCGCTTCCTGCTTGAGCGAATTGGGAGTGTGCGACGCCCACTTGAACGACGTGGCGCTCCCTTGTCCTTGATGGCAGATCGTACAGCCCAGCGTTTGCATCTTGTGCGGGCTGAGCGAACCCATGAACAGGTCGAGCCGCGGATGCGAAGCGAATGGATGCGGCATGCCGCGCCGGACAGTCAGCTTGAGCGGCTCGCCCCATTTCACCTGATCGATTAGATAACGCAGGACCATCGAACGGTCGTAGATCTTCACGTTCTGCGTGCCGTATTGGACCGCCGTGATGATGTCGCCGCGCATCAGGTCGGCTCGCGCTGCCGCTGAGTCGGGCCAGGTGACTTCCACCGTCACGTCATCGGGCTTGAGCAGTCCTTGCGCGGCCAGCCGCAGGCCGTACGCGTCTTGCGTCAGCAGGTCGGCCGGGTCGGCGTTGGCTTTCGGCCGGACGGGTCGAATCGACGGCGTGGCCAACGCAATCGACTTGGGGTCTTTTTCTTTCTCGCGGCGGACTGTGAGCTTCAATGGCCGGCCCAACTCCGCGTCGTCGATCAACAGGTAAATCAAGGCGTCGCGCTGCGTGATGGTCACGGTTTTGCCATCGGCATTCTTCCTGGTGGTGCTGCCGCTGGAGAGGAGAACCACGTCGCCGGCCAGCAATCCGGCCCGCGCGGCGGGAGTCTCGGGCCAGACCCGAGTGATTGTCGGCTCCTCGATCGCCACGCCTGTGGGGGACTTCGCATCGGCCGCCGCCAATTGCAGGCCGTAGACTTTCTGCAGCAGCCGATCGATGGCGTCGGCCAACGGTTTTTCCGCAGGGGTGGCCAGCACGATCGGACGCTCGTCCCGCTCCTGGGCCGGGTAGGCAGGGGCCGTGGCCGAGCCGGCGGCGGTCTTGTCGATCGCCTGGTGGCAGGTGATGCAGCGGTCGTAGCGGGCGACGTCCTTGAAGTTGTTGTTGAGCGTCAGTTGCGGCAGCCAGAGCGTGTCGATCCGCAGCCGAGGGCTGAAGGCGTCAACGATCGGCATCTCGAGCGTGTTCTGCCAGAAGATGTCCCAGCCGCTGGTCTGCTCTGTGAGCGTGGTGCGCAGCTTGACGAGCTTGGCCTGAAAGTCGGTCAGGTTCTTGCGGGCCACATCCTCGGAACCGGCCAGCTTCTTGAGGACCTTTTCCAACGCCTCGCGCTCGGCGGTGGCCTGCTCGTATTTGGCCGTCAGCTTGTTGACGTCGATCATGATCACGTCTACATGAGCCTGGATCTCATCGAGCTTCTGCTGCGAGGCGCCGTCGCGCACGCCGACGTCGAGCTGACTCTTCACCGCGTCGAGGTCGGCGCGGCGGAACTTGCGCTGGCGGGCTGTATTGTCCTCGATGAATTTGACCCTGGCGATCGCGGCCCGCATCTTGTCGAACAATTCCGTGCGGGCAGCGGCGACTTTCTCACGCAGGGGCGCGTCGATGGCTGTGGTGGACGTGGTGGCGCCAGCGGACGTGGCGGCCGCCTCAGGAGCCGCTGTGTTGGTGGTGGCGGCTGGTTTTTCAGCGGCGGGTTTTTCAGAGGTGGGCTTTTCGTCCGTCGCATTGCCATCCGCCGGCTTGCCTTCGGTGGGAGTCGAAGAATTGGAAGCGACCGGTTGCGAGTCGGGCGTGGTTTTTGGCCGATCGAGCTTTTTCAGTTGCTCGTAAGCGGGCCCGATCTGTGTTTCCTCGCCGACCTCGCTCTGCAACTGCTTGAGCAACTCGCTGATTTTGCCCTGGTACTTCGGCTCCGCAAGCTCGTCCACCGACAACGCCCGCAGATTCTGCATTTCCTTTTGAAACTTGTCCGGCGCGGCGCCCGATTTCCCGGCCAGGGTGCTCAAATAGCGGTCGTACAGCACCTGGCTGCGGAACCAATCGACGAGCCCCTGCGACACCGGAGCGAGCTGCTTCTGGTAAAGCTGCAAATCGAGCCGCTGCCGCTCGGCTTCGAACTTTTGGGTGTCGTCTTCTTCGATCTGGGCCCCGACGGTCCAGTTTTCCAGCCGCTGGAACTTGTTTTGCGTTTGCCGCCACTCGCGGTTGTGGTCTGTGCCCAGCATCCACACCGTGGCCGCCAGGATGGCCAACGACGAAAAGCCGAACACCAGGTGCATCAGCTTCAAGTCGCGCCAAGTTTGTTCTGTGGCTGGCATGGTCGAATCAATCCCGTTAAATCGCGAACGTTTAGCCGCGACGCGCAGCGGAGCGCGTAAAAAGTTTTCGTTACAAGTTCAGGAAAAACTCAGGAATCGCAATGATGTACTTCAAGTTAAACGTCCACCGCAGCACCATCTTGATCGGCAGCGACATCATCATCAGCATCAGGTTCGACATCAGCATGAAGCGGATGAAGCCCATCTTCACGAAGAACCGGCGAAACACGGTCGTCGCCATGATCGGCGGCAGCAGCACCAGGTAGCCCAGCGTCAGGGCAATGCCCAGCCACTCGCGCTCCAGGATCACCAGCGCCATCGCCCCGCCGCTGGCCCCAGTAGGCGCCTTGGGCAGCGGCCGATGCAGCAGGTTTTCCCAGAACATCTGCGACAGATTGACGTTGTTGAGCGCTTCGACCTTGTGCGGATCCCAATACTCGTACGGCCCGAAGATGTTCCAGTTCGGTCCGCGCAAAAACGTCCCCAGCACGATCAGCGTGACCCACAGCACCAAGAACCCGAATTGAAACGTGAGATAACTGAACTGCCGCTGCGAGATCGTGTAGTAGCCGTTGCCGCGAGGGTTGAAATCCAAATACGGAATCGCCATCAAGCCCAGCACCACCACGCTCGGCAGCACCACGCCTGCCATCCAGGGATCGTAGTACACCAGCATTTCCTGCAAGCCGAGGAAGTACCACGGGGCCTTCGACGGGTTGGGCGTTTTCACCCGGCTGGCGGGTTCTTCCAAAGGCGCCTTCAGCCCGATGCCCCACACCAGCAGCACGGCGGTAAGCACGATCATGCAGATCAATTCGGTGTAGACCAGATCGGGCCACACGAGCACTTTCTCGTCGTCGTCTTTTTCGGTCGGCGGCAGGCCGCGCTCGGCACGGTCGTCGTTCTCGACGGCTTTGGCCGTGCCCAGCCAGGTGAAGAACCCGAGTAGGAACACCAAGCCCACGATCGGCACATTGTCCGGCTTGGCGGCGATGGAATAGAAGTTTTGATTGGTCATGGAGAGCCCCAGCGCCAATAGCGCCAGGTTCAAGCCGCTCCACGCCACCCACCACTTCACGAAGAATCGCCGGCCCAAATACAGGAAGGTCAAGCCGAGGAACGAGGCTGAACTGTACACCACGGCACCCATCGTCCCTTGGAGCGCCCTATCCGCCGCGTTGCGGATGAACTCCGGCATGGAAGGGACCATGCTGGCGTGGCCGCTGAGCGCCAACGGGGAAAGGACGCAGATATACACGCCGCCGATCAGCATCCAGAAGATGGCCGCCGCGGTCTTGTGGCGGTAGTGCCACAGGTAATATGCCATCACTGCATTGAGCAGGAACAACACCACGTAGAAGCTCCCCAAAAACGGAGCGACCGCGGTAATGTGCTTCAATTCAGAGTGCATGGTGTTTTGGCCAGTAATACGAAAACAAACGATGGTACAAAATCAAAAACAATCGCGAGTCGCTCGCCGGGCCGCGCTACAACGGCCCGCTGATTCCCCCGTCCTTGCGGACGCGCCAAAAATGGATCGCCAGCAGAAACGCCGCCGCCAGCGGGATGGCGATGCAGTGCAACACGTAAAACCGGTTGAGCGTCTCTTCGCCCACGAATCGCGCGCCCAATAGCCCAAACCGCGCGTCGGAGCCGCTGGTGATCATTTCAATTCCCGCCACCGAAAACAGTTGGTGCCCCGGCCCTTCATGCCCTAGAAACGGCGTCGCGCGGGCCATATTCGAACCGACCGTGATAGCCCAAATGGCCAACTGGTCCCACGGCAGCAGGTAGCCGGTGAACGACAGCAACAGCGTGAGCAGCAGCAGCACCACGCCGACCACCCAGTTGAACTCCCGCGGCGGCTTGTAGCTGCCAGTAAGAAACACGCGATACATGTGCAGCCACACCGTGATCACCATCGCGTGGGCCCCCCAACGATGCAGCTCGCGGAGGATGCCCAGGCTGGTGGCATCCCGCAGCGCCAGGATGTCGTTGTACGCCCATTCCAGCGTCGGCCGATAATAGAACATCAGCAGCACGCCGGTGATCGTCTCGACCAGGAACAAGAAGAAGGTGACTCCGCCCATGCACCACGTGTAGCTCAGCGCGATCCCCTGCTTCTTAATCGACACCGGATGCAGGTGCAGAAAGAAGTTGGTGAGCATCACCACCACGCGGTTGCGGCGGTCGATCGGCGCCGGGTGGCGGAACACGCTCTTCCAAAGCTGCGATTCGCGAATGATTTCGCCGAGCGGTTCTTTTTCAGTCGTAGGCATAATAAGTAGTGCGTCTGCGGAGCCCGGACTCCGCGGCAGGCGATGCTCTGCGGACAGCCGGACGAGCGATGGATGGTGCGGGGGAGGGGGGCGTCAGGTGGTCGCTATGTGAATGGTTATTTGATGGAAGGGGCGGTTGAAATTAAATCACGCCGAAAAATCACACGGGGACATAACACGTCGGATCTTCCCACTGCCCCATCTCTTCCTGGAACTTGCGGCTCTTGTCGATTTCCAACTGGCCATCTTCGGACATCCGGATGGCATACCGCTCCAGCGGCCGCGGCGCCGGGCCTTCGAAGTTGATGCCGTCCTTGTAGAAGCCGCTGCCGTGGCAAGGGCATTTGAACTTCTGCTCGGCTTCGAGCCAGTTCGGCGTGCAGCCCAGGTGGGTGCAGACGGTCGACAGGGCGTAAATCTCCGACGTCCCCTGGTAGGCGTAGTTCACTACCCACACGCCGAATTGCGACTTGAACTTCTCGTTGACCTGCCCCGGCGGGAATTCGCTGGGAAAACCGACCTTAAACCGGCTTGGGGGCTCGATCAGAATGTTCGGGAACATGAACCGCGCGACAGACAACGTCCACAGACTGACGGTCGCGGTGAGGAACGTGAACCCGGCCGCCAGGAATGAACCGAACAACACGCCCATCAGCACGAACCGGCGGCCTTCGTCCGTCGCTGGCTTGGCTACGACTTTTGCGACGGGCGCCGCCTTGGGCTGGGCGTAGTCGGGCTTGATTGGCATCGGCGGCACGGGCAGCTTCGCGGCCGGCGCGGCCTTTGGCTTGACGGCCGTTTTTGTCGCGGCGTCCGCCTTGCTGGTGGGGCCCGGCTTCTGCGCGCCACGCGCGGAGGCGAGGATGCTGGCGGTGTCGAGCCGCGGCGCGACGGCCGGTTTGCCAGCGGCTGCTTTTGCGGCTGGCGCCGCTTTGGCTGGTGCAGCTTTCGCGGCGGCCGCGGCCGGCTTGGGTTCGGCCTTCGGCTTGGCGGCTGCAGGTTTTGCTGCGGCCGGCTTTCCGCCGCCACCGCGAGCCATCGCCAGAATGTCCGCCACGCTGGGGCGCTCGCCCGGCTTGAGCTTGGGTGCGGCGGCGGCGGGTGCGGCTGCCTCGGCTTCGGCGGCTTCCGTTTCGACTGCCTCAGGCGCTGCTTCCGGCTCCGGTGTGGATGCCGCGGCTGGCGCGGGCGCATCGGCAGGCGCAGCGCCTCCTGCGCCGTCTGTCTTTCGCGCTGCGGCGAGAATTTCCGCCACAGACAACTTTTTCTTTTCAGCCATGATCGCTGATCTCGTCGCCCACTGGTGGGGCGCGGTCAGAGTGGCCGCAATCGGTTGCAGCCCGGATTAAATTTTGAAGCCTTCCAAAGACGCCGTCCAAATTTGTGCAGCCCAGAAGTTACCCGTCTAAAGCATCGCCTGCCAGACCCCACTTCGTGTTGTCACAAGTCGCGTGCTGGAAGACGTTTAAGCCAACAGCCCCTTGCGGGGGGAATGACATTGTGACATTTTTCACGAACTCCCTTAATTTGTAATTCCGCCGCCCAGATTGTCAAGGGGTGTTCTGCCACAACCCGCGGAATCTGTGGCCCCGCTCTGGCTGGGTTAGTCATTTCCGTGGGCGGTGAGTTGCCGCTGAAAGTCGACAATCGAGGACAGATCGCGAAAACGCGAAAGAGCGAAAACACGAAATCCGGTCGGGATAGGCGAGTCGCAGTATGTCCTTGAACACCAAAGTTTTTTCGCGTTTTCGCCCTTTCGCGTTTTCGCGATAGCTTTCTTCCCCCCAAGTCGCTCGCGTCCCGCGCACTCGCCTCAGCCAACTCCGCTGATACCGCGGCCGATTCGATCCCGCTACAATGTGTCCGCCTAGAATATCGATAACGCGGCAACATCGTGGCGGCCTGAAACGCGGAGCGGTTTATGAATGTGTTGATCATCGGCAACGGCGGGCGGGAGCATGCCCTGGCCTGGAAAATCAAGCAAAGCCCCCGGGCGGGCCGCGTCTTCGTCGCCCCCGGCAACGCCGGCACCGCGCTCGACGCCGAGAACGTCGACATCTCCACGACGGACTTTCCCAAGCTGATCAAGTTCGCCAAGACGAACAACATCGAGCTGGTCGTCGTCGGACCGGAAGTGCCGCTCTGCATGGGCATCGTCGACGCCATGAGCGCCGAGGGCCTGCGCGTCTTCGGCCCCTCGAAGGCCGCCGCCCAGCTCGAAGGAAGCAAGATCTTCTGCAAAAAGCTGCTCCGCCAGGCGGATGTCGCCTCGGCCGATCATCGCGCGTTTCGCGATCTCGAAAGCGCCGAGAACTATCTCAATCAACGCGAAGACCTCCCCGCCGTGGTCAAGGCGGACGGCTTGGCCGCCGGTAAGGGCGTCTTCGTCTGCCGCAACCGGGGCGAAGCGCTCGAGGCGGTCCGGCGCATTGCTGGTGAAAAAGAATTTGGCGAAGCGGGCAATCAACTGATCATCGAAGAGCGTCTCGACGGAGAAGAGGCCAGCGTGCTGGCGATCACCGATTCGCGGACGCTGGTCGTGTTGCCGGCTGCCCAGGATCACAAGCGGGCATTCGACAACGACACCGGCCCGAACACCGGCGGCATGGGGGCGTATTGCCCAGCCCCGCTAGTGGATCAGGCCCTGCTCGACAAAATTCAAGAGCAGGTGCTCGTCCCCACGGTGCATGCCATGAAGCGTTCGCGCACGCCGTTTCGCGGCGTCCTCTACGCGGGTTTGATGATCACCGGCCAAGGAGTGAAGGTGCTCGAATACAACGTCCGCTTCGGCGACCCGGAGTGCCAGCCGATCTTGCTGCGGCTCAAAAGCGATTTGCTCACGTTGCTGGAAGCGACGATCGACGGCCGGCTCGATGAAATCCCGCCGCCCGAGTGGGATCCGCGCCCGTCCGTGTGCGTCGTGATGGCGAGCGACGGCTACCCTGGTGATTACAAACGGGGCCTGCCGATCCGCGGCCTGGAAGACGCGGCCCGGCTGAACGACGTGAAAGTATTTCACGCCGGCACCGCCACGCTCGGCGATCAGGTAATCACCGACGGCGGCCGCGTGTTGGGCGTGACCGCACTAGGCTCCAGCATCGCCGCCGCCAAGCTCCAGGCGTACAAAGCGGTCAAATGCATTCGCTGGGAGGGAGCTTGGTGCCGGAAGGATATTTCGGACAAGGCGCAGGGCAGGGGGGGGTAGCAGATTTGAGGGAGGTCCCGATGCAAACCGATCCAGAAGAACACAACAACGCCAAAGAGCCGTCGCGCGAGCCAGCTCCGAAGAAGTTGCCGCGCTATTTTTCAGCTAGCTTTAAAAACAGCGAGAAAAACACGCTTCATGCTGCATGGATTTCCAAAAAGCATGGATTGAAAAACGCGAAAAACCGGGCGATTATCATGCTAGCGCAACATCAATGCGCGCAAGCGAGGGGGGCAGAACGGAAAGCGCCGCCCCTTCGCTTGCGTCTCGAGCTAGCGAGCGATTGCCTCAGTCAAACAGGCGCCGACACTTCCGCCGGATCGCTCGCAACTTGTCCGGTGTCCACCAATCCAAAATTGCCGTGCGGGCCGTCCCCAGCCACGCCCCTTCGGCCGCGAGCAAGTCGGCAATTTCCATCCTGTGCGAGAGTTGGCCGTTAGCTCCCAGCCCGCGCGCCAACATCTTGCGGGCCGTGACGTGATCGTTATAGTCCCCCAGCCGCTCTTGCAGCGAACTTAATTCGGTCGTCAGTTTGTGAAGCCGCTTCTTCCGCGCTGAGCGCCCCACGAGTTCCAAGCTATAGCGAAGCTTCTTGCTCTGGATACGGAACTGGTGCGGGGCCCCGTCGTCGTGCAGATCGGCGCGGGCAGCACGAACGAACCGCCGCACCGGCTTTTTCAGCCGGCGCCGCACATAGCGGGCATACTCCGGCTCGCGCTCGCCCTTGTGGCGGCGATCCCAGCGAATCGATTCGACCAAACGCCGGGCACGCGTCGCCAGTCGCCCCGATTCGCCCCAGAGGCTGCAGCACTCGACAATCGCTTGCTGACATATCGCCCGTTGCGCGGCGAGCGAGGAGCGGAGGCCGGCTGATTCTCCCGCCGGCCAGCCGGCATCCAAGCGGGCCAAAAGCACGTCGCAGTTCCGTGTGACGTCGCACGCGCGGCGGATCGCCTTAAGCGCGCCGCGCAACTCGCGGGCACGGCGCGGCGGCAGCAGGTCGCTGAACCAGTCGATCGCCGCCACGGCACGTCGAGTCGCCACGCGAAGTTGATGCACGCGCTGCGCATCCTCAACGTCGCGCCCGGCCGCGTCTGTTAATGCCGCCTCAACGTGCCCCAGCGCCGACTCCAGCAATCGCCGAGCCACGCGTGTTGGCCGGCGGCGCGTTGTCTTTGTCGATATCTGCGAATCTTCGCGCGCCATGGCCCTGTCTCGTCGGTTTCGGGCGCCCCAATGGGCGCCAAATCAACGGAGCCATTATACACCGCACGGCGCGAGCGTCAGGCGTTCTCCAGACCCGGCTGATGCCAGTCCGAAACGGGTGTGAGCAAATTAGCGTTACTCCGCCAACGATTCACTCTTCGGCTCCGGCAAGAAGAACCCCGCCACAATCCCAACGACGCCCACGAACAGCCCCACCGCCGCCGCCGCGTACGCCAGCTTATGCTCCGGCGCGACCGGCCCCTTCACCGGCAGCATCGGCGCCAGCCATTGCGTCACCGCGAAGAACGACGTGCCGATCAATCGCCCGCCGACGTTCGCCGCAAAGCTCTCCCCCGTGCCCCGCAAATGCACCGG
>JAIOQB010000229.1 GCA_021413585.1 Planctomycetia bacterium | reverse complement strand
CACTCCGGCCAAGGGCTCGAAGGATTACGACCTGATCTTTGTAGTTCCCAAGCTCAAGGCGAACGAAAAGGCCACCTACGAGATCATCAGCGAGGACGAAGCATTTGATTCCCCTCGCTACAAGTGGCACGACACACCGGGCAAGTCCACAGAGCTGAGTGTGGGGAAGACGCCGGTCCTCCGCTACATGTACGAGCCGCTCGACGACTCGACCAAGGATCGCCGGATGGAAACCTTCAAGGTGTTCCATCACGTCTTCTCACCCGACGGGAAGGAGCTGCTTACGAACTGGGATATCAAACAGATTTTCCCGCACCATCGCGGGCTCTTTTACGGCTTCAGAGTGGTCACGTACGACGGCGATCAGCACGTCGACATCTGGCACTGCCTGAAGGACACGCACCAGAAGCAGGAAAAATTCGAGGCGATCGAGGCGGGTACGGTCCTCGGCCGCCACCGCTTGGAGATCGCCTGGAACGGCAACGGCAAGAAGACGTTCGCCACCGAGCATCGCGAAGTGACCGCCTATAAAATGCCCGGCGGAACGATGATCGACTTCGTGTCGCGGCTGGTGCCCACGAAAGGGACGGTGAAACTCGACGGCGACCCACAGCACGCTGGCCTGCACTTCCGCGCTTCGAGCGAAGTGTCGTCGACGACGAAGGCCCAGACGTATTATTTGCGTCCCGACGGCAAAGACGCGCCGGGCAAAACCCGCAACTGGGACCAGAACCATCCCAAAACCGCAGAGTCGCTCAAGAGCATTGACCTGCCATGGGACGCGATGAGCTTTGTGGTCGGCGGCAAGCGCTACACGACGCTGTACCTCGACGACCCCGACAACCCCAAGCCGGCCCGGCACAGCGAGCGCGACTACGGCCGGTTCGGCTCGTACTTCGTCAGCGAAGCGACACCGGAAAAGCCGCTGACGGTGCGGTATCGCCTGTGGGTGCAAGACGGCGAGATCACGCCCGAACGGGCCGCGGCGCTGTATGCGGATTTTGCGGAGCCGCCGAAGGCGGGAATGTCCAAGTAAAACAAAGCCGCGACCGTTGGACGAGAACAGTCCCCGGCGCTTCTGGGACGGGCTCTAAAACAATCGTCACGGGCTAACAGCGAGTAGACTCCAAGTCGCGTTTCCTTAGCGACGATTCCAACCAAGCCACACGCCCGTTGCGCCCCAGATCGCGCAACAGATGGCCAGCAAGCGTTGGCTTCCCTCTATCGGCCGCCATCCTTCATAATCGCTTCCTGAATAGTGCTCACTTAATAATGGGCCAAACAGTCCGGCTACGAAGCCCGCGAACAACAAGAACACCAGTCCGTAAATGAGCGGCTTGCGGTACATAACACCGGTTATACCACCTACTACACTGAACTATTTGTCTGTAACCATGTAGCTGGCTTCGTTGACACTCTCTCCCACCACCCGCTAAAATCGGCGGCTCTTGATGCGTGGGCGGTGGCGGGCGGATTCTTTTCGCTGCCGGGCTGCGCGCGGTCCCATATCGTCACGTTCATCCAGGCACATCCAGGCAAAAGGACTTCGTCCATGGCGCAGCAATCCGGCGGGCAGATTGACACCGTGATGCAGGAAGCGCGGCTCTTTCCGCCCCCTGCCGAGTTTGCCGCCGCCGCGCGGATCGGCTCGCTTGAGGCCTATCAGGAAATGTGGGACGAGGCCGAGGCCGATATTGAAGGTTTTTGGGGCCGGCTGGCCACCGAGGAACTCCACTGGTTCAAGCCGTTCACCAAAGTGCTCGACTGGAAATCGCCGTTCGCCAAGTGGTTCGTCGGCGGCAAGACGAACGCTTGCTATAACTGCGTCGACGTTCACCTCGGTACGCCCCGCCAGAACAAGGCCGCCATCATTTGGGAAGGCGAGCCGGGGGACCAGCGGACCCTCACGTATCAGCAATTGCACGGCGAGGTGAGTAAGTTCGCCAACGTGCTGTTGGGCCAGGGGGTGAAGGCAGGCGATGTCGTTTCCATCTACATGCCGATGGTCCCCGAGCTGGTAGTGGCGATGCTGGCCTGTGCCCGGATCGGGGCGGTGCATAGCGTGATCTTCGGCGGGTTTTCCAGCGAGGCGATCGCCGACCGCAATAACGACGCCCGGGCAAAACTGCAAATCACGGCCGACGGCGGCTGGCGGCGCGGGTCGATCCTGCCGCTGAAGGAAACCGTGGACGAGGCGCTCAAGAAATCTCCCACGATTGAAAAGTGCATCGTCGTCCGCCGCACCGGCACCGATGTGAACATGACGCCCGGCCGCGACTTCTGGTACGACGAGCTGATGGACGCCGCGGCGGCCGAATGCCCGGCCGCGGAACTCGACAGCGAGCATCCGCTGTACATCCTCTACACCAGCGGTTCGACCGGCAAACCCAAGGGGATCAAGCACACCACGGCCGGCTATTCGCTATTCACCAAAATGACCACCCGCTGGGTGTTCGACCTGCGGGACGAGGATGTCTACTGGTGTACGGCCGACTGCGGCTGGGTCACAGGGCACAGCTATCTGGTCTACGGCCCGCTGGCCAACGGGGCCACCGTGCTGATGTACGACGGGGCGCCGAACTGGCCGGACGAGGGGCGGTTTTGGGAGATGATCGAGCGGCATCGTGTGAGCATCTTCTACACGGCGCCCACCGCTATCCGCTCGTTTATTAAATGGGGAGACCATTGGGTCGACGAGCACGATCTATCGAGCCTCCGCCTCTTGGGCACCGTCGGCGAAGGGATCAATCCCGAGGCCTGGATGTGGTACCACCGCAAGATCGGCCGCGAGCGATGCCCGATCGTCGACACCTGGTGGCAGACCGAAACCGGCGGCATCATGATGACCCCGCTCCCCGGCGCGATCCCGACCAAGCCCGGCAGTTGCACCAAGCCGTTGCCCGGCATTGTGCCGGAAATCGTCGACGGCAACGGCAAGCCCGTCGCGCCGAACCACGGTGGCATGCTGGTGATCAGCAAGCCGTGGCCCGGCATGCTGCGCGGCATCTGGGGGGACGACGAGCGATATAAAGAGCAGTATTGGACCCGCGTGCCGGGCAAATACCTGTGCGGCGACAACGCCCGCCAGGACGACGACGGCTACTACTGGATCATGGGCCGCATCGACGACGTGCTGAACGTCGCCGGCCATCGACTCAGCACGATCGAGATCGAAAGCGCCCTGGTAAGCCATCCCAAAGTGGCCGAAGCGGCCGCCGTGGGCCGGCCGCACGAAGTGAAGGGGGAAGCGGTGGCGGTGTTCGTCGTGCTGCGCGGTGCGACCGCCAGCGAGGCACTTAAAGAGGAATTGAAAAAGCACGTCCGCAAAGAAATCGGCGCCCTGGCCGTGCCAGACGACATCCGCTTTACGCAAACGCTCCCCAAAACCCGCAGCGGCAAGATCATGCGGCGGCTGCTGCGCGACATCGCCAGCGGCAAAGCCGAGGTGGGGGACACGACGACGCTGGAAGACTTTGGTGTGTTGGCGAAGTTGAGGGAAAACGAGGAGTGATGGTGGCGTGCTCGGCTAAACTGCCGGTCCCCAAACGGGGCGTTGCAATTCAGGAAGCCTCGGGAGGCATTCATCCCGGTTAAGTCCCTAGGGCGGCGGGAATTGCGAGCCC
>JAIOQB010000306.1 GCA_021413585.1 Planctomycetia bacterium | reverse complement strand
ATGTCGGTTTCCATCGTGTCGCCGATCATCGTGATCTCTTCGCTGGCCAGCTCGAGTTCCTTGCGTGCTGCCCGCATCATGATGGGGCTGGGCTTGCCGGCGCTGAAGGCCTTGATGCCGGTGGCCGTTTCCAACATGGCGACCATCGCCCCGCACCCCGGGCGCAGGCCGTTTTGCGTGGGGCAGTTGGGGTCCATGTTGGTGGCGATCAGCTTGGCTCCTTTGCCGAGCATTCGCACGGCGGCCTCGACCTGCTCGAGGTTGAACGTCCGCCCTTCGCCGACGACCACGTAGTCCGGGTCGTGGTCAACCACCGCATAGCCGTTCTGATGCAGGGCGGTGAGCAGCCCACCTTCGCCGATGACGAAGGCCGTGCCGCCGGGCTTCTGCGCCGCCAGGAATCGCGCGGTGGCGATAGCGCTGGTGAACACATGCTCGTCGAGGATGTCGATGTTGATCCGCGCCAGCTTGGCCGCCACGTCGCGGCGCGTGCGCTGGCTGTTGTTGGTGAGCAGTCGAAACGGTATGTCTCGCGCTCGGAGTTGACGAATGAAGTTGGCCGCTCCGGGGATGACGTCGGTGCCGCGGTACAGCACGCCGTCCATGTCGATCAGGAATCCATGTTTCATCGTATGGCCTTTATTCTTTCCCGCCTGGGGGATAAATGATTGGGTAAACTCTCCATGCAGTGGCGCCGCAAAGGATACTGAATCCATGTGTGCAAACCGTGCAGGTGGTGTGTGTTCTTTGCGACGGTGATTTCGCGCCAGCGCCGAAATGCCGCAAAGGCGAACAAACTGGCAGAGGGGTGCCAAGGCAACTACCGTGCCGCGGGGTGTTAATAAACAGCGCACGCGCGGCAAACCCAAAGCAGCACTAGACTTTTTGCCCGTCACGCTCACCCCCCATGAAGAAGGGCCCCAGCAGAATGCTGCCCAATTCCTGGGCAGCTAGCACGAGACGATAAGAGAACGCAAGCGCGTGATATGAGTAGCGTGGGTGCAAGCACCCGTATGTGTTTAGCGTGCGATCGCTATGAAGTTGACAATGGGTTGAGACTGGAATGGGCCGGCAGGTTCTCCCCGCGCGCGCTCCGTCCCGTAGGGACGCCCGATAGTAGCCCGGCGATTTATCGCCGGGTAGTGGACAGCGCACATTTCGTCGGCGTCCCGTAGGGACGCTTGAAGACAGCGCCCACGATGAGATACGTGCCAGCCTGAAGTATTTCACAGCGAATATTCAGGCGTCCCTACGGGACGCACGAGCATGGAGGTGGATCACTAACCCAGCGATGAATCGCTGGGCTATTTTCAATGGTCCCTACGGGACCTAAGCTTCCATCACCCTGGAATGAATGCTTGCTTTGTTTTCAGAGTTCGACGTGCGGAAACAGGACGTGGGTGCAAAGCACCCACGCTACACTTGCTGACAGCCAATAGCCGACAGCCTAGTCCAACGCCGTACTCAACCCCGGCACCTGCTCCACCCCCACCGGCACCTTGGCCGTCGATTTCTTCACGGCATCGCCGATCGGCTCGGCGCGGCCACCCAGGTGGCGGGCGAGGAACGCTTCGGCGACGGCGTAGAAGCCCAGGTTGTTCGCGGGCCGGGCGAAGCCGTGCCCTTCGTCGGGGAATAGCACGTACGTGATTGGCAGCCCCTTCTTCTGCATCGCTTTGACGATCTGGTCCGCCTCGGCCTGCTTCACGCGAGGGTCGTTCGCCCCCTGGGCAATCAGCAGTGGCCGCTCGATCCGGTCGACCAGGGTCAGCGGCGAGCGTTTTTCCAGTTCTTTGCGACCAGCCTCGGTGGTGTGATCGCCGACGCGGTCCTTGAACATCTGCAGGCCGGAAGCCCAATAAGGCGGAATCGTATTGAGCAGTGTCACCAGGCTCGACGGGCCGACGATGTCCACGCCGCAGGCGAACTCCTCGGGCGTGAACGTCAGCCCCACCAGCGTGGCGTAGCCGCCGTAGCTCCCACCCATGATGGCCACTTTCTTGGGATCGGCGATGCCGGCGTCGACGGCCCATTTCACGGCGTCCAGCAGGTCATCGTGCATCTTGCCGGCCCACTCGTGGTTGCCGGCGTTGATGAACTTTTTGCCAAAGCCGGTCGAGCCGCGAAAGTTCACACTCAGCACGGCGTAGCCCCGGTTCGCCCACAGTTGGTGCTCCGGGTCGTATCCCCAGCTATCGCGGGCCCAAGGGCCGCCGTGGACCAGCAGCACCATCGGCAGCGGCTTGGCGGGGCGGTCGCCGTCGTTGCCCGGCGGCAGGCTGTAGTAGCTCACCAGCGGCAGGCCGTCGCGGGCCTTGATGATCTGCGCATGGGTATGCACCAGCGGCAGGCCTTTGAGCGCCTGGCGATGGACGAACAGGAACTTGGTTTCCTTTGTGTCGCGATTGAAGTGGTAGTAGCTCACCGGGCCGTCATCGACCAGGTCGGCCACGATCCACTGCCGATCATCGAGCGACCAACTGGCCAAGCCCATCTCGCCGTGCGTGACTTTTTCCAGCAGGTCGAGGTCTTTCTTCACTTCTGGGTCGAACACCTGCCGGTGGCGGCGGTCGTAGGTGAAGTTGACTGCCTGGATGGTGTTCTCGGTGGGATGCGACTTGATGGCCCCCAGGTCGGCCCGCTCGTCGGAGGCGATCAGCTTCTTCTCGCCCGTTTTCAGATTCAGCGCCACCAGGGCCGAGGTGTCGCGGCCGCGACTGTCGCGCAGATAGAGGATGTCGCCCGTCTTATCGAAGCCCATCATCCCGGTGTTGGACGTGTCTTCGACCGGCACCTTGAGGAACTCTTTCCACCCTTGTTTGCCATCCGGCTCGTAGTAGCGGATGCTGCCGTCCGGGGCGTACTTCATGGCGAAGCGGATGTGGAAGTCCTCGTCGGTCACAAAACCCGAGAAGTCAGGGTTTTTCTGCACCAGTTTCTTCTCGCCGGTGAGGATGTCCAGCAGGTAGACATCGTGGAAGCGCGGGTCGCGGTCGTTCAGCCCAACGAGAATCTCGTGGGGAAACCGGTGGCTGACGTTCTCGATCTCCGCGCGGACCGGCGGCGCCTCTTCGCCCGGCTTGGCGACGGCCGGCGGCGTGAGGGGTCGGGTGGCGTCGGTCTTCAGGTCGACGCAGTACAGGCGATAGTTCTCGTCGCCGTCGGTGTCTTGGGTGTAGAGAATGTGCTGGCCGGTGAATGCCCACAAGAACGAGGTGACGCCGCGGTGCTTGTCGTGCGTAATCGCGCGGGCTTTGGCCAGATCGTCGATGGGCGCTACCCAGACGTTAAGCACGCCGTCGAGCGGAGCGACAAACGCCAGTTGCTTGCCGTCCGGGCTGATCTCCGGGCCGACCTTATCCGGATTGCCGAACAGGATGGTGCGGGGAATCAGCGGCACCTGGTCCAGCGCTTTGGCCGCGGGAGCCTCCACTGCCGCAGGCGTGGCGGCCCAGCTAGAGCCGGCGCTGCAAAGTCCACCGCAAATGCCCAGGGCCAGGCCGGTCGTTAGCAATCGTCGGATCATCGAATAGATCTCCTAGTAGCGTGGGTGCTGGCACCCACGAAAGTGGCAATGGGACCGCCTGCGCGAAACCGCAAACATAACCCGCTGGGCTTCGGTTCTCCAAGAGGAACCGCCCCTGTTCCGATTTTGGCGACAGAGCATCGTCGTTTGCGAGATTAACTGTTCAACGTAGCGACCCGCAAAATGTTCGCCCGCCAGTCGATAGATAAGCCATTTCCGACGCGATCAGCGTAGAGCGAGGCGGCAGAATCGTTAGAAAATGGAGCGAGTGCGGCCTTTGCGGACTCACGCAGACGTTCAATTAAGGGGGAAAATTTGATCGATCGGTCGCGCTCGTTTCGGATTGGCGGGATCGACTAGGAAGGCAAACTCGGCACCCAAATGAACCTCGTCTCCATCCCTGTAATGAATCGCTTTGTACGACCTTCCATCCATGATGTATTTGCAATGAACCTGCATATTGTTGCTATGTCCGACAGGTGCAAAAGCGATCACAGTCGCTTTTACTTCCCTGCCGAAGGTGGCCAATCGAATCGCGCGCCGAATCTCGAACCAAGCCCAAAAGAATACTCCAGGTGTAGCCGCTGCATTCAACCAACCCCAAAACACCGTAGGCGAAATTGGTGGCTCTTCCCCTTTCAACCAATGAATAACATCGATGCCAAATAACGCTAGAAGAAAATTTAGCCAGAGTATTCCGAGGACTACAAGAGGGACTTTTAATTGATACAAAATCAATTTATTGCGCAGGGACCGGGGCAATTCTCGTGGAGTCGGCGTGTTCATGGCCACGATCACTCGATTGCGCAAGACTTACGGAGACTGATGACGCACAGACATTGCGCCAATGTAGTGAGGTTCCGTGCAAACGCAAGAAAAGACAAGAAGACGCAGGCATAGGGCGCGAAAGGCGTTAGGCCAGTTAGCCGCCGCTGTTCCAGCGGCGCGTATTGGTTAGCGGCCTGGCGCTGCTCACGCCGGTCGGGGACCGGCGGCTAACGGAGTGGTGTGCCGGTTGACGGTGCGTCCGCCGGCGGCACGCTCACCGGCGGGCTAGGAACCACCGCCGCCGCAGGCTTCGCCCCCGGATCGAGCAGCGGATGCTCGCAGCGGCATTGCGTGTCGTCTTTGCCGCAGTGCTGGCAGCGGTTGAAGAACGATTCGAGCTGCCAGTTTCGGCCCCGGGCCTTTTCGGCCATGGCGATTCGCAACGCTGCGATCCGGGCCTCGGTGGCCCGCGAGTTGTCGCCCGCGGCCCGATACGCTTCGGTGAGCGTGACGACGTAGTCGGAGCAGAGCCATTGCGACAGCTCGCACGCCCGGCGGGCGTACTCGACGGCCTTGGCCGAGTTGCGCAGCTTTTCGTCGCGATGATTTAAGTACAGGCAGGCCAGCCGATCGTACGCCGACGCGATGCGAGGGTTGGCCTTGATCGCCGACTCCAGATCCGCCACCGCCAGATCATCCTTGCCCTGGCGGACGTAAACGTTGGCCCGCGCGACCAGAATCCGCGGGTCGCGGGGGTCGAGTTCCAACGCCTTGGCGAAGTCGGCCAGCGCGGCGTCGAGTTGACCCAGCGATGCTTTCGCCTGGCCGCGCCCCAGGTAGGCCACGGCCGAACCGGGGACCAGCTTGATCGCCGCGTCGTAATCGGCCACGGCGTCGGACAGGCGCCGACCCAGCCGGCGA
>JAIOQB010000305.1 GCA_021413585.1 Planctomycetia bacterium | reverse complement strand
CCGCCGATTTGGCGACCGGCCAACCGTAGTCGACGCACAACCCATCGGGCCACACGGCCAGTCGCAGATAATGCAACACGACCCCCGGCTGGCTGCGAAAGTATTCCCATCGGGTGGCCTTGTGATCGCCGTCGTCGGCGGGACGCTCCGAGAGGCTTGGACGGGCCTGACTCGGGGTTTGCGTGGGTGCCCCAGTCTTCTGGGGTGTTGCCCCAGGCACCTTTAAGGGAGTCGTCGCATGAGGCGCCGGTGCCTGCGCTACCGCGGCGGGCCGCGCCATTTTGGAGCGCACCCATTGCTGGAGGTCGGGCGAATAAAGCCACCCGAGCCACAAAATCGGCGGCAGCAGGGCGGCATACAAGACGCCGCGGTGCCATGCCAACTCGCTCCACGACGGGGCCAAGAACACACGATCGTAAATCAGCAGCACCAGCGGCACGACGATCATCACTTCCTTGCAACCAAAGCCGATCCAACCTGCCGCGATCGCCCCGGGGTACCAAAACCAGCAGCGGGCAGGGGAGGTCGCTCCGCGCGCGGCGCAATACAGCACCAGCAGCGCGCAGAGCCCGGCCATCGATTCCCCCCGATGCACCACGTACGTCACCGCTTCAGTCGTCAGCGGATGAACCATCCATAGCGCCGCGATGGCCAGCGCCAGCCATGGGGCCGAGTCGCGATAGCGATCCGCCAGCCGGGGCATCAGCAGCGTGCGCCGGGCGAGCCCATAGAGCGTCAACCCGGCCGCCACGTGAATTAGCACCGTCCACAACTCCTGGACGCGCGAGTTGCGCGTGATGGCCGCCACGTCGTCGAACACAAACGGGCCCCACAGCCCCGTGGAATAGACGACCAGCCCCAACACCGCTAACAGTGCCGGCAGCCACGGCTCAACACGCCGCTGCCACGCCGGTGGTGGCGATTGCAGCGGCGCGCGGCCCTTGTCTGGTTGTTCGCGGCGTTTTGACATGGCAACGATGGTGATTCCGAATATTCTTAACAGCAACGGGTTGCGGCTAATCAATGAACGACGCTTGTAATCCGATCAAGACAAAAACTTCGTCTTCCTCCCTTCTTCGCGCACTTCGCGACCTTCTGTTCAAAATTCTTTTCGTTGAACAGAAGATCGCGAAGGACGCAAAGAATTGAAACTTTTTTTAACCTTCCTCTGTGCCTCTGTGTCTCTGTGGTTCACTTTTTTGAAATGAGGGCCGCTTGCCCGCCATGATCGCTTCGTAATCGGCCTTTAACTCCGCGGCTATCCGCATTGGGTCGTGCCACCGCTCGACGAACCGCCGACCTTGCTGACCTCGTTCCGCCAACGCCGGGCGGCCGTCGGTCAACCAGTGCCGCAACACATCATACACCGTTTCCGGCGTGGCCTGAATCAGCGGCAAGCCGTCGCGCATTGCCGGTGGAACGAACTTCAGGTCGGTCTCGCGAATATACGACACCACGGGTTTGCCCAGCGACATCGCTTCGACCGCCGCGCCGCCGTACCAACCCGCCAACAACTGATCGACCACCAGATCGGCCTGGGCGTACATCGCCGGCATCTCGGCATGCGACACATTTTCCACCAACACCAACTCCAACGCAGTGCCGTCGGCTTTCAGGCGAGCCACGGCGTCGAGAATGAACCGGGTTCCTTTCACCTCGCGGTCGGTCGGCGCGTGCAGGACGATGGGGACGTGCGCGTGGCTGGAGCGTGGAGCGGCGGGAGTCCAGGCATTCAGATCCAGATGGGCATATGGAAGAAATCGGGCCGACGCGGGCAGCACATGCAGCAGATCGGGATTGAGCGCGTAAATGCGATCGGCAAACCGGGCGAAGCGGGCGATGCGGCTGCGCTTGCGGCGGTCGCTCCGCGGCGAGTAGTAGCCCTTTGGCACTTCGTCGGCGAACGTCACATCAAAATGCTCGCGGCAATAATCTCCCTGCCTTGCGTCGTCCCCTTGATACGTGACCACGATCCCTTTGCCCGCCCGCTTCAACATCGGCAGATCCGTTGTTTCGAGCAACGTCCCATAGACGCCGTACAGCCGGCGGGCGAGCCACGGATATCGCCGCAACGCCGGGGCGCCGTCGCCGTTCCAGGTGGGCATGAGCGATTGGCCGAAATTGAAATGCACGAGGTCAAAATGCTTGAGTGCGCGATAGAGTAGCGACCAACGCTTCGCTTCCATCTTCAGCCACCACAGACGGCCGGGCGACGGCACCTCGTCCACTTCGTAGTCGAACCGCGTGTGATAGATCGCGGCGGACCAGCTCTCCAGCCCCAATTTGCGCTCCGCCCTGGCCAATTCCGGCGGATTGCCGCCGGTGGTCGTCGGGCAATGGAGGACACGCAATGGGGGCATCGGCGGCTATCGGCGTTGGAGATCAGCGGGTAACGAGTGAATCGGCCGGCGGCGGTACTGTGGTCGTCGAACCATGGGGCACGACGACGGAAGAGCGCGACGTGCGATCGGCCTCGGGCATTGGACGATCTGGCTCAATCCCAAGCGAGCGGTTGATGGCGGCGAATCGTCGCCCCACCACCTCCAGCCCGTGATGCCGCACCACAAAATCGCGAGATCTCGCACCGACGTCGCGCCGCAACGCGGCATCCACCACCAGTCGCCGCAACGCGGCGGTCAAGTCGCTGGGCGAGCAGTTAACAATCGGCATCTCGCCCGGCTGCAGCAGGCCTTCGCGAGTGTAGAACTCCAGCAGATCGCCGCGCAAGTAGCACAACACCGGCTTGCCGAGCGCCATCGCCTCCAGCGCGAACATTGCATACCAGCCGATTATCAGTTGATCGGCTACGATGTCCACCTGTTGCATCAGCGTGCGGATCTCGTCGTTGGATAGCTTTTCGGCGACGACCAATTCGACATCCAGGCCTTCTTGTCGCAGTTCCTCCACGGCACGAACGAAGAAATCGGTTCCTTTAATGGCGCGGTGATTGGGAGCGTGTAGCACGCGAACGGGTTGTGGCTTGCTGCTGGTCGCTGGCTGCTGAAGCTCGGCGGCTGGGCTCCATTGCTCCGTATCGATCGAAAAATGGGCCAGCGTGAGCGTGTCCCAATGCACCTGATAGTCGACCCATTCCACGCCGCTGACCACGTGATCGGCCTGGCATGTCCAGCGGTCGACTTGCTGCTCGATTCGCCGCCGTAGGAAGCGAAACTTGGGATAATCCTGCGACATGGCGTGCTTGAAGCTCAGATTGGGACAGCGGGCAAGGTCTTGCACATCGCTGCCATAGGGAAGAATGACCACCTTCACCCCCGCCAGGCGATACAGCAGCGGATCGAGCCGGTGCAAAAGCAGCGTCGCGGAGAGCGGGCTTCCCCAGAACGAATGGTAAACGCAGCGATATGTCCGCAGCGAATAGAACCACAACCGCAGCAGCCCCAACACTTTGAGCGGCAGCCAACTCGAACTGCCAAACCAGCGGTCCGCCCGCACGTTGAACTCGTCGGTAATGTAGTACGTGTGCAGAACGTAGGTCTCGGCGCTGTAGCCTTGCGCGGCGAGTGCCCGCTGGTGGTAGACGTAGTTGATCATCGGCTCGGGCCCCAGTCCGATCGCGATTCGCTTCGGCCAGAGGCGGGCGGCGGAGGCCAATACGACGAGCAGTGGCGCAAGCACCAACTCCATCATCGCCTGGACAATGTTCAGACAGAACCGCATCGTCGGTACCTTCTCGCTCTAGTTGCTTGAAGTCTCATGATATCGATTCTATCGCCGCCGCCATGGCGGATTCAAAAGGCGTAAACGTGTTGCCCGTCAGCGTGCGCAGCAGCGTAATATCGGCGCACAGATCGAACATCCTGAGTGTGGCCGAGATTTCAAAGCGCGGCTCGCGTCGCAGCGCGCGGCCCATGGTTTGTGCAAATTGGTGCAGGCTGATCGGTTCCGGCCCGGCGAGGTTCAGCGTATCTGGCACGCTCTGCCCCGACGTCGCAGCGACTGCCAACTCGCGGAGCCGCTGCACGACGTCGCCGACAAACGTCCACGAGACGCGCAGACCGCCCGTGGGTTCCACTTCGCCTGGGGCCGGTTGCAGGACGATCGGTTCCCCCTGTTCAATCCGCTGTCGCACCAGCACCGGCAGCATCCTGCGCTGCCGCGGACCGAACACGCCAAACAACCGAATGGCCGACACGGCCAGGCGCGGTCGAAACAGGGCCAAGGCCTCCTCGGCCATCAGCTTACTTGCCGCATAGGGTTCGTCGCGCCGCGTCGCTGCGGATTCCGGGAGCGGGGCGAACGACGGTTGGTAAACGTTGCCCGTCGAGGCATAGGCGAACCACTTGGCACCCACCGCCCTCGCCGCAGAGGCGGCCCGCACGGCGCCGACCAGATTGACGCCGAACAAATCGCCGGCGCGTTCGGGAAAATCTCGGTAGGCGGACGATTGAGCCAGATAAAACACCGCATCGGGCGCGTCGGCAAATCGCAGGTCATCGCGGGCCACATCGAGCGTCTGATGCCGGGCCGCCTGTGACGGCGCATCGCTCGCTCGATGATCGATCGCCAGCACGTGGTCGCCGCACGCCGCGAGGTGATCCACCAGCGCGGCGCCGATGAATCCTGCGGCTCCAATCACGATGCAGCGCATGATGGGGTTACTCCACTCCAAACAACCCTTGACCGCCAGTAGCACGGCGTTAGCCGCCTTCCGGCAGACCGGCGACTAGCGCCATTCCGCTCGCAGAACCAGATCGGTCCAATTCGGCAAACTTTTCCAAAACTTCGCGATACGCTTCCAAATGCGTGCTGATCACCCGGCGGGACGTGTGGTCGATGTCGATCCACTCTGCCGCCCTGCGCTCGTAGTCCGCACGCCAGGTCGGATCGAGCGCCACCACCACTTGCTCGACAATCTCTTCCGGCGTGCGGGCAGCGAGGATCGGCGCAGGGTGGTCCACGATCCACGCCGTTTGCGCCGGATCGTACGACATGATCACCGGCACCCCCGCCGCGATCCCTTCTGGCGCCGTGGCGCCGAACACCGGCAGCAGCGTTTGATCGAACAGCACGTCGATCGACTGGAGCATCGAAAACAACTTGCGGCGGGCCAATGGCTGTCGCCATATCAGCAAATGCTCAACTCCCAGTTCCTTGGCCAGCGCCTTGCTCTCGTCGACCTGGGCCCCCCACTCGGTCAGAATCAGACGAAAGTCGTCGCCGATCCGCGCGACAATGCCGGGCAATGCCCTCAGGTATTTGTCCGTCCCCTTGATCCCCCAGTCGTGCCTAAGCGGGCAGAGGAACACATGCCGCACTCCCAATTCAGCGTGCAATTCTTTGTAATCGCCCAGCGTGGAGCGAATCCGGTCTTCGCGAACCGGATGCAGCATCGGCTCATAATCGGTGATTTCGAGCTTTTCGGCATAAGCCAGGCAGTCGCCGTTGGTGATGAACACCCGGTCGGCCAGCCGATAGGCCAGTGCCGTCAATCGACAGGTGGTGTTGGCCTCCAGCGTGAACGTGCGCAGCGTGCCATGCTCGAAGGCCAGGTAAGGGTGATGGTCGGCGATCATCGGCCACACCGGATCGGTGGCGTATGCCTGCACGATGTCGTATCGGGAGAGCAGTTCCACGACGCGCGGCATCAGCCCCAGATTGGGCACCGCGTCGGCGGTGGTGAGCTGATCGGCCCGGTCTGGAAATTTCTCGGCGAACTGGGCCACCAATTGCTCGGGCCGCGTGCGCATCGCCCGCCAAAACGGATCTCCCTGGCCGCGCGTTAAAACTGCTACCGCCGAACTCCACGTTGACTTTGCCCATTGGACGAGCCAGCGCGGATCCCACGCCGGCCGACCACCACAGGCCAGCGTGGTGACACCTCGCTCCAACAACAGCGCGAAAAACCACAAGGGAGAGAGCACTGCTTCGAGGGTCCGCCCAAAAATAAAACCAGCCACCATCCGCACCTTCCACCACCACGGAGCGTCGACGGTCCACAGCGGCCCGCGGTGCGGCGCGTAGGCGCGCACCACGCCACGCCGCGCCACAAAATAAATCAATCGCCAGGCAAATGCGATCAGCCGCCAGAAATAGTCGGCCATCACTTCGGCAAAGCGGGGCTTGCCACCGCGGAAATGGGGCACTTTTGAATAACTGCCCATCATGTGCCAAAACAACCACGACATGCCGCAGCGCCCGTCGCAGCGGGCTACCAGATACAACGCCGCCAGTTCCAACGGGCCTTGCGCGAACCAGCGGGGTCGCTCGAATCCGCCCAGGTTCACCTTGGTCCAATCGGGGCGGAAATGATCTTCAACCTCCCCTTCCAATTCGGCGTCTTCCCACTCGGGGCAACCCATGATGTGGTAATAGTCGTGGCACATCACATGGCAGTCGACCCCCTGGTCGATGAGCAGCGTCGAGTTCAAATAGGCGTTGTTGGCGATGTTGCCGATGTGCAGCACTCGCAGCGGCCGGCCGTGGAGCCGTTGAAACTCCTTAAGCCAATCGGCCTGCTCGCGGTGCGGTGCAGTGGGTAGTTCTTGCTGGGGCATCGTGTTCGTGCGGCAATCTGCGCGAAGCGAGTTATTTTGGGCCAAGACAGAAAAAGTGCGAGTTTTGCGGCCGATCCAAGGCGAACTCCTCGCACACCTCGAAGCAGGGGGCAATCGCCTCCCGGAAGCTCTCAGCGTCGAAATGAAACAGGTGAAAGTCGTCGATCTTGCCGCATCCGGGACCATAAGGATTGTACGGCGCGGCCTGCTCGACGAAGGACGCCCACACTAGCAGCCGCCCCGCCGGCTTGGCCAGCACGCGGTGCATCTCAGCGAATGCCCGGTCGACAAGCAGCACATGATCCAGCGACGTGGCCACGATGACCGTCTCGAACTGCCCATCGTCCCACGGCAGGAACTCAGCAACGCCCGACACAAACGAGAACGGATGATCCTCGCGGCGCGAGATGGGATCGAGTCCCCAGATATAGTTCACCGGGTAATCGTCCAGATACCACGGCACCGGCTGCGGCCCGCAGCCAATGTCGAGCACGCGGCCAGTTAAATAGGGGCGGATGAAGCACTGAAACGCGTCGGCCATGGGATGATGGTGGACGCTGCAGCTATCCACCGGAAAACCATCGTACGCGCGGCGATTCACTTCCAGCAGTTCCCGCCAGATAGGGCAAGCGCTGGGTGCCAGCTTGGCCAATTGAGCGAAACACTCGTCCAGCGACATGCCGTGCCGCGCGTGAGGATGGTCGACCAGCGCCTCGGTGGGGTGGAACCGATTGCCGATCAGCGCGCGGCGCTGCTGAAGCATTTCCAGTCGCAGGCGCATCGTGGCCTCGGCGATCTGCCGGGGGATGCTCGCTTCCAGGTTGCCGATCTGCTGGCGCAGCGTGTCGATCTCGGTCAATCGCTGCGCGAGAATTCGCAACCGCACCAGGGCTCTCTTGATGATGGAATCGTTCAATTACCTGCTCCACCGAAAGGTCAATTGTGTGGTTCCACGACTGAGGCCCGAGGCGCCGCGTCCAATCGGCGAACTTGTTGAACTCGGACCGGCTGGTCGAAAAATGTTCGCAACGGGCGCTGGCGACGGCGAACCACGATGCGATGCGTTCCTTCCCACATCGCGACCGGATCCGAATAAAACGCGGTTTCAGCGTAGGTCTTGCGCCCGTGAAACAATGCAAAGCTCAGGTCAAACCGCCCATCGCCCAACAAGAGATCATCAATTGCCAAATCGATCTCGGTCTCTCCCGGCGTCAAATCCGGCAGCGGCTGCCGCACCGGTTCAGTATTGACCCAGGTGGTGGCCAGCACGCCGTCGTCGCGGGTAAACTTCACCAGCAGCACCGGATCTTCAATGGCCTGGACCATGCGCACCCGCAACCGCAACGTCAAACGGTCTCCCTGAAAGCATCCATCGCACGACACGCCGTCCTGGTTGAGCACCAGGGCCTCGACAAACTCTGCCGTACCGTCGCTGAACGCTGTGCCGTGGGCATGGCGTTGAATTCCGGCTGCTTTATCTTCCAATAGTACGTCAGCATCATAGCGCCCCGCCACGTCGAGCGCGGTGCCGTCCGCCTTCAATTGCCCGTGCTCGAGGTACAACGCCCGGTTGCAGAGCCGTCGCACGAGTTCCGTATTGTGCGAAACAAACAGAACCGTTGTTCCGGACTGGCAGATTTCCGTAATCCGCCGCAGGCATTTGGAAATAAATCCCGCGTCGCCGCCGGCCAGCGCTTCGTCAATGATAAACACATCGGGCTGAACGCTGATGGCCGTGGCGAAGGTGAGCCGGGCCTTCATCCCCGTGGAGTACGTCTTGAACGGCTGGTCGATGAAGTTCTCCAATTCGGCGAACTGGACAATGGAATCAAACTTCCGCCGCACTTCGGCCCGCGACATGCCCAGGCACATTCCTCCCAGGAAGACGTTGTCGCGCCCGGTGCGATCGTCGTGAAATCCGGTCCCCAGTTCCAGGATGGCCGATACTTTGCCGCGCACTTCCGCCATGCCGGAGGTTTGCGCCAGCGTACCGGCCAGTATCTTTAGCAGCGTGCTCTTGCCGGCGCCATTGCGGCCGATGATACCCACCACCTCGCCCGACTTTAAAGCGAAGCTTACGTCCCGCAGGGCCCAAAACTCGCGGTGCCGCTGCCGGCCGGTGAGCGCCTCCCACGCGATGTCCAGCGGCCGGCGATAGACCTGGAACCGCTTGGACAGGTTGCGGACGCCGATAACTATTTCCTGGCTCGTTTCGGTCATAGCACGTCACCGAGATGATGCTTGAGCCGAAAGAACAGTTGGCACCCTGCCGGAAAAATCAACATGCACAACGCAGCATAAACACCCCAAACCCAGGGGCGCGAGATCGATCCATAGTAACAGGCGTCCTGAAAGCACCACGCCATGTAGCTGAACGGATTGAGATACAACAGCGGCCGCAGCGGGCCGGGAACCATATTCGGCAGGTAAAACGCCGGCATCAGAAATACGCCGATGATGCTGAAGACTTGCACGACTTCGCGTAAATCGCGAAAGAACGCCCCCACGATCGCCATCCCCATGCTGATTCCCAGCATCGCCACAAATTGCAGCGCGATCAGCAGCGGCATCAGCGAAAACGTCCACGGCAGTCCACCGGTGCGCAGCAGGACATACCCGGTCAGCAGCAGCCAGGCCACCGCCTGCGGGAGCATGGCTGCCACGACGCCCTTGATCGGCAGCAGCTCGATGGGAAACACCACTTGCTTGACCAAATTAGCGTTGGCCGTCAGCGACGACGTACCGCGCTGCATCGCATCGAGCATCCCCAACCAGGGGATTAGCCCCGAGAGCAAATAGACCGTGTAGTCTCGCGGAGAATTCCCCGGCATGTTCACATGAAACACAAACAGAAACATGAACAGGTAAACGCCGATTTGAATCAACGGATGCCCGACCGCCCACAAGGCGCCGAGCGTCTGGCCCACGTAACGGTCGACGACCTCGCGCTTGGCCAGTTCCCAGGCCAATTCTCGGTGGCGGGCCAGCAAGCCTACCGCGTCTTGCGTGGTGCGCCAGTACAGGCGGGGATTCAATGGGTTCACAAAACGCTCTGGGTAACAACGCTCAGGAAAATAAACTACGCCCGAATCGTTTTTCTCATACCTGTTGATCGATAAAGTGCCGCTGCAACCATTCAAAGCTCATCAGCGACCAGATCAGCAGCCGGTGGTTGTGCTCGCCCGCGACGTGCTGCTGAATGATTTGTTCCACGAACGCCGGTTCAAACCAGGGCCGCGAGCGAGTGCGTGGGTCCAGCAGAATCGTTTTGATGTAGTCCAGCGAAGGGCCGCGGTACCAGTTTTCATCGGGCGGCGAAAAGCCCGTCTTGCGCTGCCGGGTGAACTCCGGCGGCAGGAATTTTTCCATCGCCCGTCGCAGCACCAGCTTGCCCAGCACTGGTTGCTTCCGCGCCGCGGCATCGCCGGCCAGGGCAGCCATTTCGATCTTCATCGACGGTGGAATCCGCCACGCCAGGTCCGCCAGGTCATTGTCGAGAAACGGCACCCGGCTCTCCAGCGAGTGGGCCATGCTCATGCGGTCTTCGATGATCAGGTAGCCTCGCATAAACGTGCGGAACTCGAAGGCCAGGGCCCGCTGCAGCAGGTTGTCCTCGCGGCCCATGTCCTGCCGCCAGGCGGGAGCGTCTCCCAGCACCTGCTTGAAGCGCTGCCACGCCGTGGGGAGATGCGGCCGTAGGTCGGGCGAAAACAATGCCGGCAAAGCCTCCGGGCTCAGCAGCCGATGCCAGAACCGGAACAACGCCCTATCGCACGATTCCAGATCGGGGGCCTGCACCGCCGGCACATAACGCCACGGGTAGCCGCCAAACAGCTCATCGCCGCCAGCCCCGGCCAGGCAGACTTTCACAAACCGGCTGGCCAGCTTAGCGGCATACCAATTCTGATGGCACATCCCCACGCGCAGGTCGTCCACGTGCCAGGTGATTCGCTCCATGGCGGCCGCCATGTCGCCAGCGTGCAGCACCACGTCATAGTGCTCGGTCTGCAAGAGGTATGCCAACCGCTCGGCGTCGTCGCGCTCGTCAAAGCCTTGCTCGATGCCGTTGACGTTCGTCAGGTCGAAGCCGCAGGTAAAGGTATACAGCCGCGGGATCGACTTGCCCGCCACGGCCACAATCGATCCGCTGTCCATCCCGCCCGACAAATACGAGCCGACTTCCACGTCGCCGATCAACTGCCGCCGCACCGCCTTTTGAAAACAATCGGCCACGCGCTCCGGCAGATCGGCCGCGTCGGCCAGCGCCGGCTCGGCCGATGGAAACGGATCGCAATAGGGGCGCGACGATGGAACGTCGCGCCGCTGCGGGCAAATGCGCAGGAACTCCCCCGGCGGCAGCAGATGGACGCCTTCAAACAACGTCGCCGATGAATAGGCATTCTGAAACGTGAAATACTCGGTGAGGCTGTCGGGATTGATCTTCGCGGGCAGCAGCCGGCTCGCCAGGATTGACTTGATCTCGCTGGCGAACAACAGGTAATCCGGTGTGACCGCATAGTACAGCGGCTTGACGCCAAACCGGTCGCGAGCCAGATACAGCTCGTTCTGCAGCCGATCGAACAGCGCGAAGGCGAACATTCCGTTGAGTCGTTTCAGCGACGCGGTTTCCCAGGCGTCCCAGCCGTGCAGTAACGCCTCTGTGTCGCTGCGGGTGCGGAACACATGGCCTCGGGCGGCCAGCTCGTCTCGCAGCTCCGGATAGTTGTAAATCTCACCGTTGTACGTGACCCACAGCCGTTGGTCGGAACTGGGCATCGGCTGGTGGCCATAATGCGACAGGTCCTGAATCGCCAGCCGGCGGTGCGCGAGCCCGACATGAAAATCCATCCGCGAAACATCGTCGCGAAAGTACGCGTCTCCCCACACCGGCAGATGCTCGTTGCGATGGCGAAACTCGCGATCGCTGAATTGGCTCCAATAGCCACCCTCGGGCCGCCCTCCGGCGCCGCAGCGAAACAGCGTGTAACCGGCGTCATCCGGCCCACGATGCGCGAGGATTCGTCCCATCCGCTCCAGTGCGTCTGGCACGATCGGTCGCTCACCCAGGCTGACAATTCCGGCAATGCCACACATACACTAGGCACTCCCGCCGGCGCGTGCCTGCCGGGCCCGCAGGGCGTCCTGGTCGAGCCGTCGCCAATCGATGAGGGTTTGCATGCCCGCTTCCAGTTCGATTTGCCAGCGGAAGCCAAGGTCGCGTTCCGCTGCCTTGGTCGAGCCGATGCGGTTGGTGACGAACGTCTGCCCCGCGGGTTCGTAGCGCACCGAAACATTTGACTTGCTTAGCCGCAGCAACAGTTCGGCCAGCTCGCTCACCGTCGTGCCGATGCCGCGGCCGACGTTATACAGCTTGCCGCTTACGTCGGCCTGCATCGCCAGCACGTTGGCCCGGGCCACGTCATGGACATGAACAAAATCGTATTGCTGGGTGCCGTCGCCAAATACCTGGGGGCTTTCACCGCGCTCGATGCGGTCGAGCATCTTGTGCATCACCGCCACGTAGGCCCCTTTGTAGTCCTGGCGCGGGCCGTAGACGTTCATGTAGCGCAGGCCCACCCAGGGGAGCGAGTAGCGGTGCCCCAGGCTCTGCAAGAAATGCTCGCCGGCGATTTTGGTGGCGCCGTAAAATGTGTAGTTGTTGTAGGGATGTTGCTCGGTCATAGGGATCTCAAGTGCGTCGCCATAGACCGAGGCCGACGACGAATACACCAGCCGCTTCACCTTCTGGCGGATGCAGGCCATGATGACGTTGAACGTGCCGCGCACGTTGACTTCGAACGCCGATTCCGGATATTCGTGGCACTGCAGAATCCACAGCGCCGCCAGGTGGAACACGCCGTCGGCCCCTTCCGTGGCCCGCTCCAGGATGTCGGGGAACAGCACGTCGCCGCCGTGGGGAAAGATGCTCACCCGAGGATCGCGCAGCGCGGCCGTCAGATTGGATTGATCGCCGCGAAAGAAATTGTCGTAGATAACGATTTCGCGCGCGTCGGTCTGAACCAACTGGTCCACCACATGGCTGCCGATCAAACCCGCGCCGCCAATAACGACCAGCTTCTTGCCCGATAGGTCCAACGTGTCGCCTCCTCGAAAAGAGCTAAGGCCCGGTCACAGCCGGCTCAGCCAGAGCGCAGGGAAAAGGGCAACCACGCCGTTCCAAGCGTGGGAAGCCTAGCCTTTCTAGCGTACCAAGCGGCCCGCCGGGGCGTCAAAGGCGCGGCGCTGGTGGACGCGATTCCGGGGCGGATAGGCTGTCGGACGGCGCTAAATTGTGCGGCTTAATCCCCAATTGACGGTTGATCCGGTCGAACACCCGGCCGATCGCCTCCAGGCTGTGATGGGCGACGACATACGCTCGGGCGCGGGCTCCCACCTCCCTTCGCTCCTTGGCGTCGAGCATGAGCCGCCGCAACTGCTCCTTGACGGTCTGCGGGGAGCAGTCGACTAGCGGCGGCTCGCCCGGCTGGAGCGCTCCGCTGTTGACGTGCAGCTCGACCAGATCGGGGCGTAGATAGCACAGCACCGGCTTCCCCAGGGCCATCGCTTCGATCGCCAGCATTGCGTACCAGCCGATGACCAGTTGGTCGGCCACGATGTCGGCCTGGCGAATCCGTTCGCGCAGTTCAAGATTCGATACGCCCTGGACGACCGACAACTCGACGTTGAGTCCTTCGGCTCGCAGCTCCTCGACGGCCGCCTCGAAGTGACGGGTTCCTTTCAACGCTCGGTGGTTGGGGGCGTGCAGCACGCGGATGGGCTGCTGCATCGATTCAGCATTGTTCAACGCGGTGATGGGTGCCTGGGGCAACGCCCCAGAGAACTTGACGTCACTCAACTGGGGCGTTGCCCCAGGCACCCAGTTACCTGATTCAACTTGCGGCCGCCATTGCTCAGTACCAATCGCAAAGTGTCCGACCAGCAGCGTATCCCAGTGGTACATGTAGTCGACCCAATCGACGCCGGAGACAATGTGATCCGCGCCGCACGTCCAGCGGTCGATCTGCCGGCTCACGCGCTGTCGAACCAGACGATACTCAGGGTAGTCTTCGCTCATCGCGTTTTTGAGCGACAGATTGCGCGAGCGCGAAAAATCCTGCACGTCGCTGCCGTAAGGCAGTATTACCGTCCGCACGCCCGCCAGACGATAGAGCCAGGGATCCATCGCGCGCCAAAGCGGCGTGATTGCCAGCGGGCTGCCGTTGAATGAAAGATACATGCAGCGATAGCGCCGCGCCGTGACAAACCACAGCCGGACCGCCACCAGCCACCGCAGCCCTGGCGTGCGGGCACCCCAGAAGCGGTCGCCGCGCACATCGAAATCGTCGGCGAAATACCAAACCTGATTGACGCATGTCTCGGCCGAATAGCCGGCCCGCAGCAGGGCCTGCTTGTGATGCAGAGCATTGATGTGCGGCTCGGGCCCCAGGCCGACATCGATCCGCTTGGGCCAAAAACGGGCCACCACCGCCAGCAGCACCACCAGCGGCGTAAGCAGCACCGCCGCCAGCCCCCGGACCGTGCGGCCGACAAGTCCCGGCACGGGTTGTGGCTGATAACGCATTACTCAATTCTACTTTGGAAAACGTGTGGTTGGCTGACGAGTACGGGGTGCCTGGGGCTGAACGTAGCGAAGCGGAGTAAAGCCCCAGCGGTTGCGGCGTGAACACTCTTTACCCTCTGCCAGCCCCACATCGATTCGCCAACACGATTCGTGACGGACGAATTTGCCGCGGGGCGGCGCTTTACCCTCCCCCAGCCCCTCCCTTAAAGGGAGGGGGGTGTACTGAATCCACATCATTTCGTCGTTCAGGTCAGGTCCGGCAGACGGAACCTACAAGAACGGATGCCGCTCCAGCGTGGGTTTGGTGTCGGCGGTGGAGTGGCGGATGGCGTGCACCAATTCCACCGAGGGCCGGGCGTCTGCGATGCCGAAGCCGCGGCCGGCCAGCGTCTCCTCGTAAACCCGGGTGTGCAGGTTGTCGAAGCCGACAGAGAAGTCGATCTCCTGCCAATCCATCGTCAGCGAGCGATACGCCCCCCGCCCTGCCTCGGCCCGCTGCTTCGGCAGATCGCCGGCGTCGACCGAGAGAAACCAGCGGACGCGGGCTCCGGCCAGTTCCAACGCCCCGGCGGCTCGTTTGTCGGTGAGCAGATGCACCTCGCTCCGCTCAACCTTGCCGAACAGCCAACTGAGCGCGTCGAAAAAATGGATACCAATGTTCATCGTCACGCCGCCAGACTTTTCGTCGGAGCCTTTCCAACTGCGGCCGTACCACGAGCCACGCGGCGTAATGTACGTAAGGCAAATGTCGTGCGGGCGGCCGGCCGACTCGGCGGCCAGCGTTTTTTTTAATTCGATAAGCGCCGGATGCAACCGCAGTTGCAGCACCGTCCAGATCCGCGAGCCGCTCTCCGCTTCCAACTCCTCCAGGGCGTCGAGGTTCCACGGATTGATCACCAGCGGCTTTTCGCACAACGCGTCCGCTTTGACGCGCAACGCCAGCCGCACGTGGGCATCATGCAGGTAATTCGGCGAGCAAATGCTCAGATAATGCACGCGGGTGGCGTCGTCGCCGCGGCGGAGCTTTTCGAGGTGGCGGTCAAACCGTTCGATCTCGGTGAAGAACCGGGCGTCCGGAAAATGTCGATCCAGAATGCCCACGGAGTCGTGCGGATCGACGGCCGCCAGCAACCGATTGCCGGTGCGGTTGATCGCTTCCAAATGCCGCGGGGCGATGAATCCGGCCACACCCACCAGGGCGAAATTACGCGGCGCGGCGGGGGGATGGAGTTGGTCATTCATGGCGAGGTGCTGGTTCGGTGGTTACACTGAGGGTACGAAGGGTGTGAATGTTTGAAGGGTATGAAGAGTGTGAAGAGTGTATTGATGCCCCCACGCGTTTCTTTCCTCCTGCCAGTCTACAACGAACAGGAACACTTGGGGGAGTCCTTGGCGAGCATTGCCGCCCAGGAGTACCCGCCACATTTGATCGAGGTGCTGGTGGCCGACGGCAACTCGACCGATGGCACGCTGGAGATTGTGCAGGCGTTTCGCAAGGTGAATCCGCATTTGGCCGTCGAGGTCATTGCCAATCCATCGCGCAACACGTCGGTCGGTCGCAATCTCTGCTTGCGGCGGGCGACCGGTGAACTGGTGATGAACTTTTCGGGCCACGCCGTGGCTCGGCCGAACTTGCTCGCGGTGCTCACCGGCAAACTCGCGAACCTGCCGACCGAAGT
>JAIOQB010000151.1 GCA_021413585.1 Planctomycetia bacterium | reverse complement strand
CGTGCGGGCCAGCGGAGTAGCTTCACAAGTGGCGATCAGAATTCTCACCGGTCGTAGTCCTCGCTGCGGGGCAGAAGATCCCCGCTGAAATCATTTTACGCACGCCAAGGGGGGACCGGCTGTACCAAAACGTAGCACATTATAGGGGGCCGGAAAACGGGACGGATTGGCGGGATGCCGCGTCCTGGAGGCTATTTGGCGGAAAGAAGTCGCCAGCTAATTGAGATTGTGGCGTTTTTGTAACGATCTAGCTGAATTGCCACTGCGCCGCGGCGAGCTGCACATCGCAAAAAACCTCACTGTTGCTGCGGCCAGTCGTAGCGCCTGTTTCCGTGTTCCTGCGCTATGGGAGCTGCCCGCGACTGTTGTCGAAAACACAGCCCCCATTTCCATCCGGCCCCCACCGCACGGCCTGAAACCGGTCCGTGTCCCAAAATCGGATCGGCCGCGTGCCAGTGGGCACCGTCCAATCCCACTGCTCCTCCTCTGACATTAGGAACTCGTGGACCAGATAGTCCCACAGATCCCTACCGTAGACGATGATGTCGGTCTGGTGAACCGAAAAAACCGGGTTGCCCGGTAGGTGCGGGTCGGCCGGCATCATCCGATGCTGGTACACCGGGATCAACACTGGAGCGGCCTGTACCAGCCGCTCGACCGCCAGTCTTGCTTCGGCGAGCGCCTTAGGTCGCGGCCCCCATTCTTCCAACCAGAATGAATTGTGCTCGATGTCGAACACGACCCCCTGGCGAGGCCGGTCGAGCCAGTCACGCAGTGCGGTCTCATCGCCATGACGCCAATCTGGAAATTTGCGGCCGCGAGGCAATCCAGCCTGCAGTAACGCACGCAAATCGGGTGGGAAGCGAAAACCGTAACGTGCCTCGGCGGAGTTAACTTCCGCGTCCGTTAGGCCCACGTCAAAATCGATGCCCTTGTCACGAAGAATGCCAATGAGGTCCGACCACATCGACTCCGCCATCGGCTGCACCCTATGCGGCTCATTTGTGAACTAACTAAATGGCAAACAACACTTAATTAAAGTGCGCCATTGCATGCGTATAAGGTCCGAGGCATCAGAACCCGGTTAGAACTTTTCCATCAATCAAAGCAAGCTTTTGCGGCCGTTCGCTACAACACCGCCGCAATCGCCTCGCACAACGGGCCCATGTTGGCTTCGGTCATGCCGGCCACGTTGATCCGTCCGGAGCCGACGATGTAGAGCGCGTGCTGCTCGCGGAGCGCGGCCACTTGCTGGGGAGTCAGGCCTGAGAACGAGAACATGCCGCGCTGACGTTCGAGGAATGAGAAGTCCCGCTTGACGCCCTTGGCTGCCAGGGTTTCGACGAACAGCCGCCGCATGGCGTTGATCCGCCCGCGCATCGTGGCGACTTCGGCTTCCCACTGAGCGCGAAGAGTTGGATCGGCCAGCACGGACGCCACCACCGCGCCGCCATGAGCGGGCGGATTCGAATAGTTCGTCCGGATGCGGAGCTTGGCGTGGCCTAGCGCCGTCTCAGCCGCAGCGGCCGATTCGGCAACAATCGTCAGCGCGCCGACGCGTTCGTTATACAACCCAAAGTTCTTCGAGAACGAGCTGCATACCAGCAGCTCGCCGCCCGGCCTACAAAGTGCGCGCAGGCCGGCGGCGTCTTCGGACAGTCCGTCGCCAAAGCCTTGATAGGCAAAGTCCACCAGCGGCAGCAGGCCGCGGCGCTCGATGGTCTGCGCGATCCGCTGCCACTGCTCGGGTGTGGGATCGACGCCGGTCGGATTGTGGCAGCAGGCGTGCAGCAGCACGACGTCGCCGGCCGCGGCCTTCTCCAGCGCGGAGAGCAGCGACTCGATCGCCAGCCCCTGCGTTGCGGCGTCGTAGTATGGATACGTGGCGACCTCCAGGCCGGCGGCGGTGAAGATGCCGCCGTGATTGGGCCACGTCGGATCGCTCAGCCACACTTTGGCCGTGGGTCGAATCGCGCGCACCAGCTCGCCCGCCACGCGCAGCGCTCCGGTGCCGCCCGGCGTCTGCGCGGTGGCCGCACGGCCGGAGCGAACGACTTCATGCTCGCGGTCGAAGAGCAACTCGCGCACCGCCGCGCCGTACGTGGCCAGCCCTTCGATGCTCAGGTAGTTCTTCGTCGCCTCGCTCTCCAGCAGCCGCTGCTCGGCCGCCTTGACCGAAGCCAGCACGGGGGTCTTGCCCGAGGCGTCTTGATACACACCAACGCTGAGGTTGATCTTGCGCGGGTTCGCGTCGCGCTTGAACGCTTCGGTCAAGCCGAGGATCGGGTCGGGCGGCGCGGTGGATAGTTTTTCGAACATGGATGGGGTGCTGAGTTAAGGGAATTCAAAAAGGGGATTCACCACGGAGACGCGGAGGGACGCTATTAATGTCTAATGTCTAAATCCCAATGTCCAAAAAAAGCGTGCGTAGCTTCTCCTTTGGACATTAGGATTTAGACATTGGGATTTTCCTCCGTGTCTCCGTAACTCCGTGGTGAAAATCCCGCTGATTTTCCAGGACAGGTATTCCGCTTGACCGCCCCCTGGTCCCTGGGGAGAATGACATATTAGCCATCCGTTCGGGTTCGCCATAGTGGCCCGCACGCGTGGTCCCGCAACGCGGGCTGGAGGGGTCCCAGCCGGCGGCCCTCCCTCCCCCGGCAGTACGACAGCGCGAGGCCCCCATGAACCCCAACGATATCGAACCTATCGATATGGAACCTCTCGATTCCACCCGTCCGGTCGACATCACGTTCAGCGTGCCGTACGTCCACCGGCTGCGGTTCACCGCCGACGTGCTGGGGCAAGAGCAGGACGTGCTGGCCGAGTTGCTTGAACCGTCCGGCGATCGCCCGGCGCGCGTGCAGTTTTGGGTGGACCAGGATGTGGCCACCGCCCGCGGCAATTTGATCGAGCAGCTTCGCACGTTCTCCGACGCCCAGGCCGACCGCTTCACGCGCGTCGGCAACGTGCAGTTGGTGCCCGGCGGCGAGGAAATCAAGAACGACATCCACATCCTGGAGCGGATGCTCAAGGTGATGAACGCGTCGAACCTGGACCGCCGCAGCTACGTGGTGGTAATCGGCGGCGGCGCGGTGCTCGACGCGGTGGGTTTTGCGGCGGCGATTGCGCATCGCGGCCTGAGGCTGGTGCGGCTGCCGACCACGACGCTGGCCCAAGCCGACTCAGGCGTGGGCGTAAAGAACGCGGTCAATCTGTTCCGCAAAAAAAACTGGATCGGCACGTTTGCCCCTCCCTGGGGCGTGATCAACGACGCATCGCTATTAAGCACTCTTTCCGATCGCGACTTTATTTGCGGATTCTCCGAGGCGGTGAAGGTGGCGTTGTTGAAAGACCCGGCGCTGGTAGACGAACTGTGCCGCGAGGCGCCGCGCATTCGACGGCGCGACATGAACGTAGCGCTGCCGATCATCGCCCGTTCGGCCCATTGGCACTTGCGGCACATCACGCTCGGCGGCGACCCGTTCGAGGCGCTCGAAGCGCGGCCGCTCGATTTTGGGCATTGGTCCGCCCACAAGGTGGAGTCGCTCAGCCAGTTCGCCATCCGTCACGGCGAGGCGGTGGCGTTGGGCGTGGCGATCGACACGATCTATTCCTCGCTGGTGCATGGCCTGCCGGCGGCCGACGCCCAGCGGGTGTTGATCTGCCTCAATGAGCTGGGTTTCTCGCTGGCCATGCCCGCGCAGGCCGATCAAAACGCCCTATTCGCCGGATTGGAAGAGTTCCGCCAGCACCTCGGCGGCCGGCTGACACTCACGATGCTGCGCGGCGTGGGCGATCCCATCGACGTGCATCACCTCGACCGCCGGCGAATGCAGGAAGCGATCCAGCACGTGGCCGAATTCGCTGCGGCCCACGTCTAAGGTTTGAACCACAGAGACACTAAGGGAGAAGACTTTTTAGTTTAAATTTCTTACTTTGCGTCCTTTGCGATCTTCTGTTCGACAAAAAGAAATTTGAACAGAAGGCCGCGAAGGACGCAAAGGAAAAAAGGAAGGACGAATATTATAGGAAAACCTTAACTTGGCGTCGTCTTTCTTCGCGCTCTTTGCGACCTTCTGTAAAACCTTCTTCGTCCTCCCCGTTCTTCTCCGTGCCTCTGTGTCTCTGTGGTTCAAACCTTTATTGTTGTAGTTCACTAGCCGGCGCGGCGGCTTGCTTGGGCGGAGCGAAGAAGACTTGCTGGATGGCGTCGCCGACGTGGTTCAGGTCGGCTTGAAAGCGATCGACGAACTCGTGCAGCCCTTCGCTGATGATGTCGTCGATGCTGGTGTTGTCCATCGCGGCGTGCATCCGGCCCAGCCGCTGTTCCGCTCGGTCGCGGAACGAGCCTGCGGGCGTGCCGGTGATCTGGTGCAGCGATTCTTCCGCTCGCACCAGGCAATACCGCAACGCGCGGGGAAAGTCGCGATCGAGAATCAAAAACTCGGCCACCGCAGTCGGCACGATCCGCCCCATCCGGCGGCGGTACATCTCCAGCGCGCTGGCCGACTTCAATAGCGCCGACCATTGCACGATGTCGAGCGGAGTCCCCACGTCGCGCGAGTCGGGCAGCAGAATGTAATACTTCACGTCCAGCACGCGCGAAGTCTTGTCCGCCCGTTCGAGCAACTGCCCCAGCCGGGCGAAGTGCCACGATTCGCCGTGCGACATCGTGGTGTCCATGATCCCTTGGATGAGATGACTTTCCTGCTTCACGTCCTCGACGATCTGGCGGACGTGCTCGGCGGCCGAGGTGCCGCGGGCCGCCCGCATCTTCAAATAGAACCGGTTGATCTGCTCCCACATCGCCGAGGAAATGATCTCGCGAATCGCGCGGGCATTATCGCGGGCCCGCTGCACGCAAGCGTAGATTGAGTTCGGGTTGGCGTCGTCGAATGTGAGAAACTGCAGCACGCTTTCGTGGCTGGCCTGACCGTAGCGGGCGAAGAAGGCTTCGTGGTCGCCCGTGGTGTAGACCAGCGGCGCCCATTGCTCGCCCACCGCTCCTTGCAGATCGAGCGTGAGGTTTTCGTTGACGTCGATGAAGCGCGCGACGTTATCCGCCCGCTCAAGATAGCGGTTCATCCAAAATACGGCGTCGGCAACACGGCTCAGCAGCACTTCGTCCGCCCTATGCCGGCCTGGGGCCGGCCCTCCCTAAAATGCCTGTCCGCTTACCTCTCCCTCCGAGAGAGGGCTGGGGTGAGGGAGTATTTTGAAATCCGACACCGTTAATACATCGCCACAATTCAACGCAACGCCAACCTCCAGCTTCTAAGCCCGAATGACGAAGGCAAAGCCGGCCACGAGTCATTCGACCCTCGTGCTGCGACATTCCTTCGTCATTCGTGCTTAGAACTTAGTCATTCACGTCGTGGGTGCAAGCACCCACGCTGTGAATGGATTGCCCCGAGATCAACTGTCTCCCATGAAAGCCGCTCCTTCCTCCGCGCAAAAATTACCAACGCCTGTTGGGGCTGTCAGCTTTCGGCTGTCAGCTTTCCGCCGCTAAAAAATCAATCGCGTCAATCAATGTCCTTCGCCGGTCATCGACTCGGTCAGCACCCAGGTGTCTTTGCTGCCGCCCCCTTGAGATGAATTGACGATCATCGAACCTTTGCGAAGCGCCACGCGCGTGAGCCCACCCGGCAGCACGTAAATATCCTTGCCGAACAACACGAACGGCCGCAGGTCAACGTGCCGCGCTTCAAGCTGCTCGTCAACGATCGTCGGCACCGTGGAAAGCGTGAGCATCGGCTGCGCGATGTAATTGCGGGGGTTGGCCCGAATCAACGCGGCATATTGGGTGCATTCGTCCTTCGACGCCTGCGGTCCCATGTGGATGCCGTAGCCGCCCGATTCGTTCGTGGGCTTCACCACCAGCTTGTCGAGGTTGGCCAGCACATGCTGGCACTGCACCGGATCGTCGCACACAAACGTGGGCACGTTCGGCAGGATCGGCTCTTCGTTGAGATAATACTTGATGATCTGCGGCACATAGGCGTACACCGCCTTGTCGTCGGCGATGCCGGTGCCGGGGGCGTTGGCCAGCGTGACGCGTCCCTGGCGATACACGTCCATCAAGCCGGGCACGCCCAGCATTGAGTCTACGCGGAAGCAATCGGGATCGAGGAAATCATCGTCAATGCGGCGATACAGCACGTCGATCCGTCGCAGCCCGCGCGTGGTGCGCATGTGGACGTAGCCTTCGGCAATCACCAGATCGCGTCCTTCGACCAGTTCCACACCCATCTGCTGCGCCAGGAACGAATGCTCGAAGTAGGCCGAGTTGTAGATCCCGGGCGTGAGCAGAGCCACGGTCGGCGCGGTCACTCCGGCCGGGGCACAGTGCTGCAATGTTTCCAGCAGCCGCTCGGGGTAGCTTTCGACCGGCGTGACGGTCAGGCCGTTGAACATCTGCGGAAACGTGCGCTTCATCACCTCGCGATTCTCCAGCACGTAAGAGACGCCGGAGGGGCAGCGCAGGTTGTCTTCGAGCACGTAGAACTCGCCGTCGCGATCGCGCACCAGATCGGTGCCGGTCACATGGCACCACACTCCTTGCGGCGGTCGCAAACCCTGGCAGGCGGCGCGGAGCGTTTTGGCGGTGCCGACCAGCTCTTCAGGCACAACATGGTCGCGGCAGATTTTGCGGTCGTTGTAAATGTCGTCGACAAAAAGATTCAGGGCGCGGATGCGCTGCTGCAAGCCGCGCTCGATCTTCGTCCATTCGGTGGCGCTGACGATGCGGGGCAGGATGTCGAACGGCCAGACCTTTTCCAGCCCCGCCTCGTGGCCGTAGACGTTGAACGTGATGCCCATGTTCCACAGCGTGACGTCGGCCGCCTTCTGATGCCGCTGCAATTCCGACAGGCTGAGCGATTGCAGCCGGTTGAACAACGGCTCGGCGCGTGGCCAGGGGGTACCGGTCTCGGCGAACATCTCGTCGTAGGCGGTCCCCAGCGAATAGCCGGCGAAGTCCATGGTGGCATCCTGTGGCGCGGATCGAGGTGCTGGGAGTAGTTTTGTTGGTCGAGTCGGCTGGCCGCTGGCGAGCAGACTATAAGACTGGCGGGCGGGGTGCCATAGGCAGCCCTCGTTTAAGTCACGCCCTCATTTGACTCGTGCAGCCAGGTTTTTAGACCCTGCGCGCTGTTAGTACCAGAAAAGCAAGTTCGGTGCCAACCGGATAAACTGGGGCAGGATTGCGTCGGCTGGCGCCGTAGTGGTTTGCAGGCCTAGGGTTGGGGCATCGCCGTCTGCCGCACCGTTCCCCCCTCCTCGGGCCGGCCTGCCCAGTTGCTGGGCCACCCCTGCCAGCAGGGTACGCAAGGAACTGATGCCCAATCCAGACTGTAAATAGCCCCGGGCTCCGCCCGGGGGTGCGGCAGAGGTGCGAAGGAGGTTTGAAGAGTGAGAAGGGCATAAGCTACGGATGCATGGTTCATAAGCTTCGCCAAACCAACCGCTCACTAGCCCGACGCGCAAGTTTTGATGTTGCGCTATTTTTCAGCTAGCTTTAAAAACAGCGAGAAAAACACGCTTCATGCTGCATGGATTTCCAAAA
>JAIOQB010000150.1 GCA_021413585.1 Planctomycetia bacterium | reverse complement strand
CTACCCATGTCTGACACGCTTTCGCTCGACATTCGCACGGTGCTGGCCTGGCTGCGGCAGGAGTCGCATCCACTTTCCACGATCGCCGACGCCTCGCGCTTGGAATACCTGGCCAGCCTCACGCACGGCAGCGGCGCCGGCTAGGCGAACCTGCTGTGGTACGACGAGCGCGAGTTGGCCCCGGCCGCTCACGACGATCTCGACCTGACGGCATTGACCAGTTCTCTCTTCGGCGGGGACGTGATCGCCAGCTTTGCCGCCGTCAAAGCGCTGCTGGTCGTCAACACCACCACCACGCCGGGCGATGATCTGGCGCTCGGCGGCGCCGGCAGCGGAGGGCACGCCTGGGCCGCGCCGTTTGCCGACGATCAAGGCTCCGTACTGGCCGTCGCCGCCGACTCGATGATCCTGCTGGTAAACAAACTCGCCGGCTGGCCCGTGACCAACGGCTCGGCCGACGTCCTGCGGCTGACGAACAGCGGCAGCGGCAACGTGACGGCGCGGATTGTGATTGTGGGGACGAGTGCGTGATGTTGCGTATTTTGTTCGTTCACCACGGAGACGCGTAGTCGAAAATCCCAATGACCAAATTCCAATCTCCAATAAAGGAGCTATGCACGTCCTATTGGAGATTGGAATTTGGTGATTGGTCATTTACTTCCTTCTCAGTGTCTCCGAGTCTCCGTGGTAAATAAATCCCTAACCACCCGCTATCCGAAAGCCAACCCATGCCACTTCTCTCCGGAAAATCAGGTCGCGTGCTGGCCGACGGCGCTGCGCTGGCTGAGATCACGCTTTGGACGTTTAAGACGCTGCGGCGAAACGTGGCCTATGCGAGCAGCGCCACCGGCGGATTTCGGCGGCGGCTGCCGGGTGTGCGCGAAGGGAGCGGCCGATTCAACTTCGTCGTCGCCGCGGCAAACCCGGCCAATGCCAACCTGCAAACCGGCGCGGAGCTGACGCTCAGCCTGTGCCTCGACGCGTCGCGCTGCTACACCGTGCCGGCGATGATCGACAGCGTCGCGATCGAAACCGACATTAGCGGCGGCGGCCCCATCACTGGCTGGGCAGAGTTTTCAACGACCGGCGCGTGGACGGAACCAGAGTGAAATCCGTAGGGTGGGTCGCAGACCCACCCTACATTCCGACCTCCATCTGGTGGGTCTGCGACCCACCCTACTTTTTACAACCATGACCATCGCATTTGAAGAACTCGAAGGCTCACCCGTGATCGCCGTCGGCGCGGACGGCACCACGGCTCGCCGGGTGTTCCGCGTCGCCTGGGCCGATTGGCCCCAGTTTGTGCGCGACTTGATCGGCTCGTACCGCCGCGCGGGTACGGACTATTACTTCATCCCGCCGCTGGAGTTTCCCGGCTTGCCGGGCGTGGTGGTATCGTCGCTGGAGGTCAGCCCGTTCGATCCGGGCAATCCCGACGGCACGGAAGTCAGCACGCTCACCTCCGGCACGAATAGCTATCCGGCGGCCGGCGCCAAGATCACTGCCGACTACGAAGCCCTGCCGGCCGATGACGAGCCGTCGCGCGGCGAGTTGCCCGCCACCCCCAGCGGTACGTACCTCACCTACCGCGCCGACCTGGGGAGCGAGTTCCACACCACCTCCAGCCGCGGTTGGCATTGGGACACCGCGGGCAGTCCGCCGCTCGCGCCCGACGTGAACCCTGGCATTGTCATCCCCACCGGCGTGTTCCGGCTGATCTGGCAGCGCGTCGTTGCACCGAACTGGACCGCCATCCGGCAGCTTCGCGGCAAAGTGAACGACGCCCCGTTCGTCGGCGCGGCGGCCGGCACGGTGCTGTTCCTTGGTGCCCGCGTGGTGCGGCAGTTTGAGTTCGGCGAGGGGATGGGCTTCTGGCGCGTCGAATACCTGTTCTCCGAACGGGCCATCGAGCTGGCCGGCGGCGGCCTGGCGGGTTGGAACCACGCCTACAAGGAACAAGCGGTCAACGGCGAACACTGGCTGCCGCTAGTCGACGAAGACGGCAACGGCCCCTACGCCGCCGCCGATCTGACGCCGCTGTTCGAGTTTGGAACAGGTTGAGCCACATTCAATTCATCATTTTCGACGCAAAGGCGCAAAGACGCGCAAAGGAAAAAACCAAATCCTGTTTTCTTTGAGCGTCTTTGCGCCTTTGCGTCAAATAATTCTTCGTGGAGTGTCCAATGACGCAACCTGACCAACCCGCGCCGATTCGCTCGGAACCCGCGCGGCTGACGGCCGCCGCGCCGCTGGAGATTCGCCGCCATGCGGCCGGGACGCATGTCAGCCTGGCGCGGCAGCCGCAGTTGTGGTTTGTCGAACTGGCCGAAGATATTCAACAGCACGAGTCGGCGCGGTCCGCGCAACATCTCGCGTGCGACAGTGAATCGACTTCCGACCCCTGGTCCGCCGACGAGCCCGAGTTGCCCTGGCTGGCAGATCCGCAGGCCGGTTTATATCTCGCGGGTGAGCGGCACTTGGCGTGGTTCGAGCCCGGCTCGGGCCGCATGATCCCCACGCCCGGTGTGCTGTGGCACTTGGGCATCGTGGCCGAAACGATCGAGCCGGGCGGCTCGGGGCGCGTCGCCGTGTGGCTGGTGGACGCGGACGCGTTGCACGCCGAGGCGTCGCGCGAAATTACCGCGTACGACTGGCTCGGCGGCGGCGCGGCCTCGGGGGACAGGGTGATCGTCGCCCAGCACCTGCAGTCGCGGCGCTGGTATTTTGTCGCTCAGCGGACCGACCGCGCGGCGTCGCGGTGCTGCGCGATGATCGAAGTGCGGCAAGGCCCGAGCGCCACGCCGGCCAGCCTCAACGACGGCACGCCGGTGCCGATCGTGTTCGACCAGATATCGCTCGTCGCCGGCGACATGTTCTCGCTCGCCACCGGCACCGCGGCAGGCGAAGTCACCGTGCTGGCGGCCGGCCGGGCCGAGATCTACCACCACGCCGCCGCGCACACGGAAAGCACCCCCAGCGGCGACAATCTCACGGAGTGGCGCGTCGAACGCAAACCGGCCTCCAGTGGCACGTTCGGCGTGCTTGAGCAAACCATCTTGCGGATGCATCATCCCAACCTGGATCAAGGCCAGGAGACAAAGTTCCTCAGCCAGTTGATCGACGTCGCGTACGGCGACACGCTGCGCGTCCAGGCGCGGCGGATCGCGGGGAGCGATACGCTCGCGAGCGACACGCTCTCCGGCGGCACGCCCACCTGCTACTTCGGCCTGCGTTTTGTGTGCTGTGCCGACGCGCGCGATCACGCTCCCTCGCTCACCACGCTGGCCGACGCGACGTACGATCCGCACACCGGCATGGGCGGCGCCGCGTACGAGCCGACCACCGGCGCGGGGCGGCGGACGCTCAAGCTGGCCGCCTACTATCGACTGGAAGAATCGGGCAGCAGCGAAGATCGTGCGGACTACAGCGGCCAGGCTCGCACGCTGCGGGTGCTCACCGCCGGCGTGGCGACGATCTCGGGTGTGAGCGGCCACATTGGCACCGCCGCGCAGATCGACGCGTCCACCGAGTGGCTGGGGCGCGGCGGATTTGGCGACCCGAATCCGGAGAGCGATTTTCGACCCGCATCGCAGGTGGTAAGCGTCGCCGGCTGGATCCAACTCGACGGTTTGTCGGGTGTCAGCGGCACAGCCAACCTGGTGGGGATTGGCAACGACAATTCGTGGCGCGTGGTGGTCGACGCCAGCGGCAATGTGTCGGCCATCGCGGGCCAGACCGGCGGCATGGGACACCCTGACGCCACGGCCACGGTATCCACCGCGCCGCTCGGCAAGCCGCTGTTTGTTGTCGCCACGTTCGCCGGACTCGCGGGCCGCGCCACGCTGCGCATCCGCGCGGCGGACGGCAGCTTCGATCACTCGGCCAGCGACACGGTGACCACCCCAACCGGCTGGGGCAGCGCCCCGGGCACCTGGCACGTCGATATCGGCTCGACCGGCTCAAGCTGGGCGGCACTTCTCATCGAACAGCTAGGAATCTGGTTCGACGCGCCGCTCACGCCCGCCCAACAGAACTACCTCTTCGCCGCCGGTGCGGGGCGGCGGCTTCTCTAATCGCGCGACACCCATCAAAGAAGTTTTTTACCACAGAGACACAGAGAAGGTTGGCTGTCAGCTTTTGGCCGATAGCTGAAAGCCAACCTTCTCTGTGCCTCTGTGTCTCTGTGGTTAAACAAATTTCCTGTTAACCCGACATGAGCGTCACCTGTTTATAAAGCAGCTCCACAAAGCCAAACAGCAACTCCCGTTGATCGCTTTCCAAAATCAGGGCCACACGGTGGTGCAGCTCGCGGTTGCGGTTCATTTGCTCGGCGGCCACGCGGACCCCTTCTTCGGCCAGGGCGCCGCCGGTGCCGAAGCGGCTGTACAACTCGTCGAAGTCGGCGGCGGTCCAACCGGCGAACAGGGCCGGCTCGGCACACAGCAACTCGTCGACCAGCGGGTTTGTCTCGCGATCGAACCGCCGCCGCGCCTCCCCTGCCCCGGCTTCAAACAGTTCGTCGGCCGGCACTTCCAAACCCTGGGCCAGCTTGTGCAGCGTGCGGGCATGCGGCCGGCAGCGGCCCGTGAGCACGCCGCTGATTGTGCGCTGATCCAATCCGGAGCGGCGGACCACGTCCAAGAGCGTCAACCCCCGGCGGGCCATCAGCCGCCGCAAGTTGGCGGCAAAGTCGGGCGAAGAGGTGGCGGAGTCGATCATGGGGAACTATCGGGGATTACACTCGCATAAAAACATTATTGAACCACAGAGACACAGAGGCACAGAGGGGGAAATCCCAATGTCTAAATCCCAATGTCAAATGGAGGAGATGCGCAGGTCCTTTTGGACATTAGGATTTGGACATTAGACATTTGAAGTTTCTCAATACCGCTGCAATGAACGAGAGAAATCGCGTCAGTTCCGCTTACCCTACATTCTGGCTCCCGGCCGAAAAACGGGCTTGACACTTATAATGTACTTATGTACAGTAATTGTCGCGTGGCTGTCAAGCTGGGCGCGGGGGATTTTCTCTGGTTTTTCACCAACTTTTTGCTGGCGGATCGCCGGCGGAGTGAGGCGGCCATGACAACGGCGGGGCGGCGGCAGCGGTTTCGCGTGTGGGTGGTGCGCTATGCCGACTGGCAGCCGCGCCATTGGGCCGACGTGCCACCGGTGGCGGAGGCGATCGAACCGGCCGAGGAGTCGCCGCTGCCCGCCGACGAAGTGGGCCCGTTCCTGGAAGGCTTCAACGCCGCGGCGCTCGTCGAGCCCAACCGCTGCTGGGCGGTGGCGGTGCCGATTGAAATGAAGTACGAGGGGGATCTGCACAGCGGTGAGCGATTCAACCCGGCGATGTTGGGGATCGTATCGGAGGCGAGGAACTCCCCTCCCTTTCAGGGAGGGGCCGGGGGAGACACGTTGCCCTGCGAGTAAGGCTACGCATGGCCTAACAGCTCATTAGCCCGAAGCGCAAGCGAGGGACCGAACAGGTAACCCTATCGCCGTTCTTCCACACCTTCTTCGCGTCCTTCGCGAAGTAGATTTTTGTTTTATGCGGTGTGAAAGCTGGAGAGCGATGCTCCCTCGCTTGCGCGTCGGGCTAGGGAGTTATTGGAGTGGAATGACTGTTGGCAGTGCAGGTACCGCCCGGCAGGCGGAACCTACTGGGCGTCAAACTTTCTGCCATGGGTTTTGCCAATCCCCCCAGCGGGCCAGGTAGTCGCGGTACGCGGGCGAATCGGCGGCCCGCTTGCTCAACCAGGTTTTCGTCTCGGCGATGATCCCCTGCTCTTCGTCCAATGACAATTGGCCCAGCAGCAGTTGCCCTCGCAGAAACACAAAGTACGTATCGAGCACGTCGCAGCGGCAGTAGTCGTTGATCTCGGCCAGCTTGCCGGCGTCGTACATGTCTTGCACCATGTCTCCTTGCACGTCCATCTTCCCCGGCTTGCCGATCAGGTTGGCCGCCAGGTTCAGCCCGCCGGTCAGCCGCGTGGCGCCAAAGTTCGTGAGCATTTCCTGCAAATCAAAATGGGCTTCCTGGTTGAATCGGTTCCGCGGCTGCTGAAAGCTTTTGGCGGCCGTGTCGAACCATTGGGGAATCGCGATCCCGTAGCGAAACGCGGCCAGCTCCAGCAGCGGCAGGTCGAACGTCCTGCCGTTGAAGCTCACCAGCGTGGGGCGGCGATACTTTTCCCAGCCGCGCCAGAAGTTCTCGCAGATCACGTGCGGCCGAAACTGCGGTTCGTCGAGGGTCACGAGATCGATCAGCCGCAAATCGGCCCCCACCTTGGCCACTGCCACCGAGACCGGCAATTGAAACGTGTAGGGAACGAAATCGCTTTCGTACTTCGCCATCAGCTCCGCCCGATAGCGGGTAATCGCCTCCGCCGGCGACAGCCCTTCGCCCGGATAGCGCAGCCGCGAGACCAGCGCCCCATCCGCCACGCTCTCAACGTCGAACACCAGATACTTCACCGCAGCGCTGGAAGCAGCCATAAAATCCTCAATCCCCAATTCTCAATCCTCAATCCTCAATTCCAAATTCCGCCTCACTCCCCCCGCCGCCGATCCTCCCGCGTCAGGAAGTGATCGCCGACAACAAACGCCCCGATGCCGGCCAGGCAACCGGTCACCACAGTGCCCGCCAACACGCCGTCGCCATAGTAACCGACGGCGTTGGCCCAGGCGCCGATCGCGAACAGAGCCGCCGTGAAGCCCAGGCCATAACCGGCGATCGCGATGATCCCCAGAATCACGATCCGTCGGAGGCGAGGCGACATGAGTTTGATTCCCGACCACGCTCCCTACACCCGCGTAGGTAGCACCACGCAGGTAGCAACAGTGTAACCGTTTTGCTAAGGTTGGACAGGTTCTCGTTGGCAATTCCCACCCCGTATTCTGATATCGTCGCCACCCCCATGCCCATCAACCGCGAGCGACTCCTCGAACGCTTCCTCCGTTACGTCCGCGTCGACACCACGGCCGTCGAAGGTTCCGGCACGTACCCCAGTTCGCCAGGGCAATTGGAGCTCGGCCGGATGCTCCTGGTCGAGCTGCAACAACTGGGCCTGGCCGACGCGGAGCAGGACGCGCACGGCATCATCATGGCCACGCTGCCGTCGAACGTCGCCGGCCGGCCGCCGGTGGTTGCCCTCTGCTCGCATGTGGACACCTCGCCCGAGACCACCGGCCGCAATGTTCGGCCGGAAGTGATCCGCGACTACGCCGGCGGCGATATCCGGCTCGGTGAGAGCGGCCTGACAATCCGCACCGCCACTTGCCCTGAGCTGAACGACGCGATCGGCCATACGCTCGTCACCAGCGACGGCACGACGCTACTGGGCGGCGACGACAAGGCGGGCATCGCGGTCATCATGGAAGCCGTCGCGCAGCTCGTCGAAACGCCCTCGCTGCCGCACGGCCCGCTGCGAATCTGCTTCACCTGCGACGAGGAGATCGGCCACGGCGTGGATCATATCGACCTGGCGAAGCTGGGCGCCGCGGTCTGCTACACGCTCGACGGCCAGGGGGCGAACGAAATCGACGTCGAAACATTCTCGGCCGATCTGGCGCTCGTTCACATCCACGGCGTGAACATCCATCCCTCGATCGCCAAGGGGCGGATGGTCAACGCGGTCCGCGTGGCGGCGGCGTTTGTCGATCAAATGCCGCGCGACGTGCGCTCGCCCGAGGCGACGGCCGACCGCCAGGGCTTCCTGCATCCGTACGTCGTCAGCGGCGGCGTGGGCGAGGTGACGCTACGCGTGCTGCTGCGCGACTTCGACACCGCCGTGCTGACGCAACATGCCGACGAGCTGCGGGCGATCGCCACCCGCGTGGCGGCCGATTTCCCGGGCTCGGCGATCGACATCGAAGTGCAGCCCCAGTATCGCAACCTGGCGGACGGCCTGGCGCGCGAGCCGCGGGCGGCCGCGCTGGCGGAAGAGGCGCTGCGCCGGCTGGGGCGCGAGCCGCGCCGCACTATCGTGCGCGGCGGCACCGACGGCTCGCGGCTGACGGAGATCGGCCTGCCGACGCCCAACCTGTCTACCGGCCAGCATCAACCCCACTCGCCGCTGGAATGGGCCTCGCTGGATGAAATGGCCGCGGCGGCGGAGATGCTCGTCACGCTGGCCGGCGTGTGGACAGAGCAGACCGGGTAAGAAAAATCCCAATGACCAAATTCCAATCTCCAATAACGTGCGGCAGAACCAGCAATCTCGTCCCCGGTTTTCGCCTTGGTCGTGTGCCACTGGCTTTGCCAGTGCCGGCGCAACCAACACGCTCAGCGCTCCGGGAAAAAAATCTCTTGCACGCGGCAGAACAACTCGGCCGCCTCCGGCGTCGATCGATCGGCCAGTCGGCGCGACAGAGCGGCGGCCACGAGCGAGCCTTCCGGCCAGCGGACGGCCAGCGATTCGCCGCAGTCGGCCAGCAGTTGATAGACGCGGGCCCTGGTCATGTCGTGCCGCTCGGCCAGTTGCGCGATGGACAGCGGTTCCGCTTGCATGCCGAGCCGGGCGACGGCCAACTCAGCGGTGGGCGAACCGACGTCGTGCTCCAGTTGCTCGAGCAGCGGCGAGACAAAATGCCGCTGGAGCTGCTCGGCGTTGATTAAGCTGCCGCCGATCGAGCCGCTGCCGTTGACACCGGGTAGGCGATGGACGGCGATTGCCCACGCCTCGGCCCGCGCGATCCGCTGCGGCAGCAGCCGCACGGCCAGATGCCCCGCCTGCGCCGCGTCCCCCAGCAGCAGATGGACGCGGCGAAAGGTTTCGATGATGGCCTGCACGCGCTTCCGCCCATGGGTGCGCATTTGCCGCACCTTGGCCAGCGGCATGCGGCAGTAGGTTTCCAAGGGAGTGCTCCAGCAGACGCGCGGCAGATCGCTGAGCGAGACAACCAGCCGGCCGAGCGTCTCGCGCTCCAGCCCGGCGCGAAGGATCGCGGCACAGCACTGCGACCAGATGATCTCCGACACCGCGTCTTCATCGACGTTGGCAACGGGAGGCGCACTTTCCACGGCGACGTTGCCATTGTGCCCATGGCCGTTGGGAGCATGGCCATTGTGGGTATTTTTGATTTGAGAACCGCGATCGGCGGCGGATTGCTTCGCCGCCTTGCCCCGCGTGGCCGGTTGTTGATTTCCGCGCGTGCGGTGACGTGATCCGTCGGCACTATTTCGATCACTGCCGGCGCCGCTCATGTGGCTCTGAGCGCGGCCATCGGCAAGCGGCCCGTTCGCGAGCAAGCCGTCGACGCCAGCGGAGGAGGGATGCGTCAACACGCGCGACAGCACGGCCATCAGACCGGCCAGCTTACGCTCGCCGACGCTGGGCGTATCGGCCAGCACGGCAAACGGCGTGTCGAGCAACTGGCGGACGGTGCTGGCCATCAGCGCGCGGGGGAGATGGCGATCCGTGGGCAAGCTCCACATCGCCAGCGGTTGGTCTAGAACGTCAGCGCCAGCCTCGTTGAGGAGTGCCCCGCGCAACACGTCAAACCTGGCAGCGAGCACAATCTCTGTGCTGCTGGCACGATTCGAGAACATCGCCGACCCTCTTTGCCCCCGGCGTCAAATTCCAGCAGCGTCCAATCGCCGCATCGAATTTTCACTCAGTCGAAGTCCAGTTGCCCTGCAACGCTGGCTACTGCACAAGCCGGCGCCGCCGCTGAAGCCTTCGACCAACACACGCCTTAACCCTGCCGCACTCCGCCCGCCGAGACAAAACGGTTTATCCATTGAATTTAGTCCCGGCAAGCGAGCAACAGCGAGTAATATCGTCACCCGGCGCCCCCACCTCTGTCAAGAGGCACCCCCCCGGAGTGAGGCTGAAGGCTTGAGGCTGTAGGCTTGAGGGAGGCTAGGCGTCAGCGGTTTTCGTGTCGCCGGGACCAGAAAATGGCGGCGCCGGCCGTCAGGCAGCAGAGGAGCGTGATCGGCGGCATCGCGCCGAGCCAAGGGCATGGGGGTCTCAGCCCGGGGCGGGAAGGAGAAGTGCAAATGACCAATGACCAAAGGGGTATGTCAACTCTACATTGGTCAGTGGAGTTTGGGCATTGGTCATTAAACTTTCTCCGTGCCTCCGTGGTGAAAATCCTAGTACCCTTTATTCAGCGGGCGTGCCTTTCAGTTCCTTCAGCCCCACCGCATGCCCGTCCAGCTTCCACTCCGGCTTGATCGGCACGCCCAGGTGCGCAAGCGCCGTGGGCACGAGGTCGACGATGAACACGGGGTCGGCCGGTCGCCCCTTCTCCGCGGCCGGGCCGCTGACGATCAGGAAGCCGGTGAGAATCTCGGGCACCTGCTGCCCGTTGCTGTGCCCCTTTCCTTTGCCGCCGTGGTCGGTGGTGACCAGCACCAACCAATCCTCGTCCTTGTAGGTCTGGCGATTTTTCACCGCGTCGAGGACTTCGCCGACGAGCTTGTCGACCTTTTCAATCTCGGCTTTGTACTGCGGCACGGTGGGATGGAAGCCGAACGTGTGGCCGGTGTGGTCGATGTTGCCAAAGTAGACGAACATCGCCGTGGGATCGGTCACCGCGAGCAATCGCGACGCGACGGCCGCGGTGACGCGGTCGGCCTCGTCGTAGGTTTTCGAGCCATATTGCTTCGTGTTCAGGTTGAAGTCGGCGCCGCTGACGATGAACTCGGGGATCGGGTGCCAATCGGCGATCGAGATCGTGTACGCATCGGGCCGCGTTTCCTTCAGCCGTTGGAAGAAATGGGGATACTCCTTCAGCCGGTTGACCGCCACGTTGTTGTCCTGCACGCCGTGCTTGTCCGCCCAGACGCCGGTCAGATTGCTCGACCAGCCGGGGCCGCTGATCGTGTCGTTCTTGCGATAGCGCGTCCCCAGGATCCGCGTCTCGGCCAGCGTGCCGTCGGCGATCAGTTGATGCAGGCGCGGGGCGTCGGCCAAAAGCAAAGTGTCGAGCCGCGTGCCGTCGAGGCCGATGATGAGCACCTTTTTGACGGGTGTTGTTTTGGCAGGTGCTTCGCTGCCCGACTCCGCGGCGTTCAGTTTTGCGGCAAAACATAAGCCGACCAGCACGAGCGCGACGACAAGGCAGGACTTCAACATCGGAGGAATCTCCAGGCGGGAACCGGGCGACGGGCGGAACGGCTATTTTCACTTGGTTCACGACCTGGATGCAAGTCCCTGGTCCAACGAACGATTTGTTTAGCGTAAGCGCACCACATTAATTACAATCCGGGCGATGAGCACCACAGCCGGCAGCATTGCCAGACTGGCGAGTACTTCGGCCCAGACAACGTGCCTGCGGCCGCGAGCGCTTAGCATTTCACGATTGCGGCCGGGCTTGAACAACAACCACAGCGCGTAGGTGCCCAACAAAACGCCCATGACGTTGCACATTAATCCTATCTCTGACGATTTCCATTCGCGGAGCACCGTCCCCATGGCGGGGCACAGAAAAGCGATCGCCGCGGTTCGCCACGCCTGCCGGGCCGACAGATCGGCCGTGTCGGCAGCCTCTTCTTCCGCGTCGGCCAACGGCTCCACAGGGGGCGCGTCGATATCGGCTCCACACGACCAGCAGACTTCAAAACCCGGCTCGGCCGGCTCGCCGCAGGTGGGGCAATGTTGCGAGGGGGTGCTTGCGATCTTCGCGACCGGAGTGGACGCCTGGTCAACCTCCGCGTTATCAACGGTGGCGATAGCCATCGGTTGCTGAGATCTGTCGTTCTCCAACACAGCCAGCGCCGCTTCGACATCGACATCTTCCACTTGCAGCTTGATGCCGCCGGTGGCCGAAGCGAACTCCCAGAGATTGCCGACCGTTGCCACCCCCTCCAAGTACGTGGCAATCCCCGCCGCATCCAGCGCCACCCGCGGCACCGCGGCTTCTTCCGGCGTGGAGTACGTGGCGATGGTGACGAGTTCGGGCATGGGGGGTGGGGCAGGCTGTCGGCTATCAGCTATCGGCTGTCAGCAGGAGGGCTAGGGTGATAGTGGGATCGTCCTTAGTTGTTAGATTATCATAGCGACTCGGGGCGACAGGACGCGGTTAGAACTTTTCGCCCAGCTAGCTTGGGTACTGCCATCGGACTTTCCGTGCATTAAGCAAGCCGCGATGGCGGGGCAGTAGTTGGCGTGGTTAACTTACTCGATCCCAAATAACATTGCCATCAAGGTCGTACCAATCTGGCGGTGTGTGCCCAAACAACTCTTCGTAATCTTTGGCGCTGCTTGGAACGACTCGCACATATCTATTTTGGAAGGCCGCAAGACGCGCATGAAACGAAGCAAGGCAAAGCTCGGCAGCACGAAGGTTTGCGTCGTTTATGTAGCGAACCAAAGCGTCCCGAACTGACTTGTTATCATTTTCGGTCATCATTCCTAAATCTGCCGGGATTTGATACCCGCTAATGCAGCGCACAAAGCCTTCCATTATCGCGACACCCATCGCTTCGCGCACTTCCGAGTCGTAAAGCTCCTCGTGATTTCTTCCGATTGCCTGGAGTTCGGTCAGCAAGCGAAGAAGTAATGCCTCCATAGCGCGTCTCCGAAATTCGCTGCCGGGTTTTCACGTCTTCGCAGGCAAATGTCAATTCTTGCCGGGGCGACAGGACACGGTTAGAACTTTTCAGTCTGCTAGCACAGGCACTGTCAGCTGATTTCCAGTTTGCTGCGCGAGCCGCCTATCGCATTCTACCTATGATTTGCCGAACCAACGGACAAGATCGTCTTCGGTGGCGGCGGTCACAATATCATGGGCCTCTGCAATAGCTGACTTTACGAACCAAGTCCAAAAATCGGGGAAGGATTCGAGTGCACCGGGCGTTTGGTTATCAAAGATGTCTCTATCGAAAATGACTACAGAGCCGTTTGTCGCGCCATTTGATAGGGCAAATGCAGCTACTTCGTCGCGCCCGGAGTGCGAAGCGAACGGCCAGCAGTCAACGCCTTGGGAGTCTTTATGGATTGACTCCCGAACCGATTCGCGCCATTTTTCGTCGTCGATGAATATCCACGGCCCGAGTTGAGAGATTCCGTTCGCGCGCCACCAGCGATATTGAAGTGGCAATGATTCGCCCGATGGCAACTTCGGAACTTGCATCATATGGCTGAGCGGCAATCTGGTTACTACGGCGAGCGCAAAGCTGAGGTGAATTAATTCTATCACAAGCGATGCATGAGGTTGCACCGGAACCAAGCAAAGACTAGTGGGGATTCCACGCAGACAAACACGCCACCGCAATCGGGATGGGTAAATGGTTCGGAGGTGCCGTCGGGTTTCGTGTGCTGCACGACAATACTCGTCGACTCGCAGGTGAGACATCGCGGCGGAGATTTGCGACCATCACGCCAGCGCAATTTGGTCTGCCATATCCAGAGTTGCTCCAGCACATACGACTCCTCGCCCTGATCCATCAAGGCCGACATCGCTGCCACATGGCGCGCCCATTCGGGCGGGTTGTTGGATTCGTAGGCGGTGATGATTTCCAGAATACGCTCGCGGTTGGGCAGGCGTTCGGCGCTGCTTAGTGTGTCGCAATAATTACACCACGCCGGTTAATCGCCGCCCGAAAGTTCGAAGTCATCGTCCAAGCGGTAGATAACAATACTCAGCGAGTAAGAAGCCGTCTCGCCGCAACGATCGCATTGACGGTCGAAACGAAACATCGGAGGAGGTCACACTATGAGGTTACTGCCAATATCTCCGAAAAGCGGACAACTTGATAAGTTTACGTGTTGCCACCGTCTGTTCCAGTGCCAGGGACGACAGGGATGGTACCGCCTCCCGTGAGCGACAACACTCGCCAAATCGCGGACCGCCAGGCATCGTACTCCGCGACGACACCCGACAAGTAAGCGTGGTCATAGAAGTCGAGGTACTCCCACGGCCGCTGTGCCCGATACCACTTTGTCTTGCCGAGACCGCTGGGTCGCGGAACCCAGAACTGGTTGGCCCACTCGGCCATGACCTGGCCCCAGTGCCGCCAGGTCGGAAAGTGATCCACACCAGCGGTGTCGAGGAGCAAGCAGCCAGTTGCCTGGAGGTCACCCGCTGAAAGCACCATTTGGGTTTCGGAGAGGAACGGCCACAGGTGTGTTTGATACCATTCGCTTCGGTTGTCCTCAGGGACGTTGCCTGGGACCACGAGCCACCTGAGGCCGTGCCGCTCCTGAGCCTCCTGCAAGATGGCGGCTGCTTCGTCGACCGTGCCATCGAGGACAGCAAAAACGAACGGGATAGAGCGGTCAAGTTGAATCAACGGGGGCGCCCTCCGCCGCATGATTCGTCAACTCGTTGGCTGTTTGAATACCTGTAACGCATTATCCACACCGGGGCGGAGACGCGGGTAGAGGGGCCTGGTTGAGAGATAAAAAGGTGCTAGCAAATTTTGAATAGACCGAACTCTACCTACGCTATGTGGAGTACTCACCGCTATCCCACGGTGGATGGAACATGATATCGCGCGGCTCCAACATCACCCACTCTCCTCTGACCTCGTCAGGGTCAAGTTCCTCTTCGCTCTGCTCGTAGAATAAGCCGTGCGTGACACCATCAACTTCGACGGAGAACAACCGCACCCGGATATCGCAGAATTCGAGCGGACCTGCGGTGCATAGCTCTGCATACATTTGCTCCAGATGGCCGAACGCTTTGTCACCGGCGACGTCCCTGCCCTCGATATCAAACGCTCCAAGACGGGATTCGGTGTCGAGGTGATTGCCGTCTCCATCGAAGCGGTGCCGAACCGCTAGCCACTTCTTCTTGAGCTGCCAGTCGTCCCCGGAGTGATACTTCAGTCCGGTCGGAAATGCCCCGGTGACGAAAAGCATAAATTGAGTGCCATCCGGCAGTCGACCGATATTCTCAAACCGGCCTTCATCGAGCGGAATGCGAATTTTATCAGGCTTTGGCATGCGCACTTCCTCTGAGCTTAACTAATCGGGGCAGCAGGACGCTGCCAACTGGTCCTCTGTGCGGTGCGTGACACTCGATCGAGGAACCCTATTCGGTATCGTTGCCCGAAGCATGCCGGGCGACTTCCACTTCCAAATTCCGCCTCAGAGTGCGCAATGGATAAATGATCGATTCCTCGGTGCTAGGATCATCATCAACGTACTTGCCCGTGGGAACGTACGTCATCCGGTGCGCACGGCGACCATCCGTCAATTGATACGAATCCACCCGCACGCCCTCTTCATTCAACACCAGTTAACCCTCGCGCTTTGTCGCCTTCGCAGCTGAATGTAATCGGTGTCTTGACGACAGGACACGGTTAGAACTTTTCATTCAGCCGCGGGGAATCTCATCGTTCTGGATCACCGAATATCGAGTGTAACACACTCCGCGAGTTGAGGGCAGATTCTTGTCGCGGGCGAACCATCGCCATGGATGGCGGCTGTTGAAAGATGCACCGCGCACAGGTTGCTGCAGTGGCCAAGGACGTATTGATGGATGGCGACGCAACCCAGGGGATCGAGGCCGGCGGATGAGTAGATTGCTACATCGGGACGTCGAACGATCGTAGCCGCAATGCCAAGCAGCGCTCGCGGATTGCCCGCGTTATGGGAGAGTGTTTCCGCCACGTGAATGTTAAACGTCGCGATCAGGGCGGCAGCCTCCCGCGCAGAAATGCGGCCGTTTCGTGACAGCCAGTCCACGGAACTCTGCGGCCAGAAGCGTTCGCGAAGCCCGCGCCGCGGGTTCGCGCGGGGACATACAACCGCCGACTTGGACCTTACGCTGGCAAGTTCGACCAACTGCTGTTCGAGCAAACGAACGCCGTAACCAGCCGGAACATGCAGACAAACGATTCGCCCGGGAGAGAAGTCAAGGTCGGGGCGGCTAGGTGGTGCCATAATCACAACATGGCCATGGACGCGGTTCTTTGTGCGATGGGATGATCGCGGGGCGACAGGACGCGGTTAGAACAGTTTGCTTTTAATCCGCACAAGTGTCTCGTCATGGCTGGGAACTCGCCCGACACGGCGAAGCCGACTACCACAGCCCACGAAAGATGAGGGGAATCACGACGAAGCCTGCCATAATCACAATCACGACGCCCAGAATAATCAGAAAAACGGGCAGCGGTTCTTTTTTGTCCGGTATCGCCGCTGCCAGCGAGCCGAAGGCGATCCGCGTGCGGATTTCTTGAATGTGCCTCACGGCGGCCAACAGCGGGAAAATGAATATCAAGCACGGTATCAGCAGGGCGAGATAGAGCCAATTGGTCCAATCGTTGCGTAGCACGGAATCCGCGGGGTGCGCTGGATCGTAATAGACCCGGTGGCGCGTGCCGACCGCGTAATCGCGGATCGTTGTCTGGGCGTGGTCCTCGCTCCCGCCGAGCTCGTAGAAGGCGATTCGCGTCCCCACATAATCGGCGCCATTGACGCGATATCGGTAACGGACATTCGGAATGTAAGTGGTACCGTACCGGTGGCTCTGTGCGGTGACCTCCGTGCTCAACACGGCCATTTCGGTGTGGGACCATGTCTGGCTGGCGCTGGCTTTATTCAGCCAATTGATGGCAGCGTACTCCAGAAAGGGCGCAGCGATCACGCCCGTGGCCAGAACGATCAACTTGGCAACCAGAAATACGAACGGTTCAAACGGGCTGGCATCCCAGACGGGGTAACCCCGGGCCTCCATGACGCGCCGCCGCTTGATCTTGGGTTGAGTCGACGCCTTCGCGCGAGCGCGTTTTGACGTTGTGCCGGATGGGGTGAAGACTGACTTCATCCCTCTGAGCCACCTCCCGACGCCTGACCGATGATGGCGTGGAACCGCCGGCAGCGGGGTGAACGTCGAGGGCAAGTCCATGTCTAATTCGGCGGCGAGCGAGCCCGACAGCGGCGGCAA
>JAIOQB010000149.1 GCA_021413585.1 Planctomycetia bacterium | reverse complement strand
TGACGATCAAGCGGGCATTCCGGCAGCGGGGGCAAGAACTGCAATTCAGCCAGAATCTGGGGGCCAAGTCCACGGCCGATCTGGTGGCGATGATTCGGGCCAACCCGGCGGCGTTTATTGCCCAGGAAACGGTCAGCCGTTCGTCGGCGCCGGTGTGGAACGACGGGGCGGTGCAGTCGTCGCACATCGCGGTGCGGGCGTTTTTGGTGGCGTCGAAGGATACGTACACGGTGATGCCCGGCGGGTTGGCGAGGGTTTCCAGCTCGACCGATCCGCTGGAGTTGTCGATTCTCTCCGGCGAGGGAAGCAAAGACCTGTGGGTGTTGGCGAACCAGCCGATCAGCCCGGTCTCGCTGTTGGACAAGCCGGGGCAGCCAGTGGAACTGCGCCGCAGCGGGGCGGAGTTGCCCAGCCGTGTGGCGGACAATCTGTATTGGCTGGGGCGGCACACGGAGCGGGCGGATGCCACGGTTCGCTTGCTGCGCGCGATCACGCTACGATTGACGGACGAAGGAGACCCGGCCGGGCTGTCGGAGTTGCCGAGCTTGCTGCGCGTGCTGGTCGAACAGGGGCAGATCGAACCCGGTTTTCTGGTCGACGGCATGCGCGAGCAATTGCCGACGATCGAGCAGATGCTGCCGCGGTGCATCTTCGACGAAACGCACCACAGCAATTTACGGTCGGTGCTCAGCCAAATGTTTCGTCTGGCCTCGATCGTGCGGGATCGGATGTCGGTGGACACATGGCGGATCTTGTGCCGCATCGACGAGCAGTTCCGTCCGCCGTCGTCCGGCAGCCTGCAATTGTCGGACGTGCTGCCGCTGCTGAGCGAATTGATTATCGAGCTGGCCGCCTTCCACGGCATGGTGATGGAAAGCATGACGCGCACGCAGGGCTGGCGGTTCCTCGACCTGGGCCGCCGGCTGGAGCGCGGCATGCGGACGATCAGCCTGGTCAAGAACGCGCTGGCCAGCCGGACGAACATTCCCAGCTCGCTGCTCGAAGCGGTGCTGGAGATTGCCGACAGCCGGATGACGTACCGCTCGCGCTATCTCGCCAATCTGCAGCTCGGCGCGGTCCTGGACCTGCTGTTGACGGACGAGACAAATCCCCGCAGCGTGGCGTATCAACTGGTGATGCTCGCCGACCACGTGGAAAAGCTGCCGCGCGATCGGTCGCAGCCGACGTACGCTGCCGAGCAGCGGCTGGCGATGCACGCGCTGCACACGATGCGGATGGTGGATGTGCAGTCTCTGGCCGAGCGCCACGCCGCGGGAGAACGCTACGCGTTGCAGCGGTTGCTGGAAAACTTCGAGGCCCTGCTGCCGCAGCTTTCGGACGCGGTGTCGCTGAAATATTTGATTCACGCCGGGTCGCCCCATCAACTCGACGAAATCCGGCCCGAGTGACGAATTTCAGATTTCAAATTTCAGATTGGTGTGAGTGTAGATCGCGTTGTTAGCCGCCCGTCCCCGACGGGCGCGTAGTTCGGACACGTAGTCGCCAGGCAGAGAACCGAACGCAGGCGACAGTCCCTTTTCTTCCTGCGGAAGAAGGGACAGTCCCCGAGCGGGAAATATACCACCATGAAATACAAAGTCAGCCACACTACCCGCTATCTCTACACCGAAGCGGTGCCGATCTGCCACAACCAGGTGCGGCTTGGCCCACGCGGCACGCAGCGGCAGCACTGCCTCGATCACCGGCTGTGGATCGACCCGGCGCCGGCGGAGCGGAGCCATCGGATGGATTACTTCGGCAACCGCGTGGAATACTTTTCGGTTCACGAGCCGCACAAGGGGCTGACGGTCACGTCCATCAGCCACGTCACGGTCACCGGCGCGACCAACCCGACGCCCGGTCCGGGGGCCGCGTGGGAATTGGTCGTCAGCGGCCTGGCAACCGATTGCAGCCGCGCCGGCCTGGACGCTTATCAATACACGTTCGATTCGCATCGCGTGCGCACCAGTCCCACCTTGGCCGAGTATGCCGCGGAGTCGTTTGCGTCTGGGCGCGACGTGGTGGACGCCGCCCGCGATCTGACGACGCGTCTGCACCGCGATTTCACGTACGACGCGAAGGCGACCACGGTCCACACGCCGCTTGAGGAAGTGTTTCGCCATCGCCGCGGGGTGTGCCAGGATTTCGCGCACATTCAAATTGCCTGCCTCCGCTCGCTGGGTCTGGCCGCGCGGTACGTCAGCGGCTATGTCCGGACCGAGCCGCCGCCAGGAAAGGCCCGGCTGGTGGGGGCCGACATGTCGCACGCCTGGGCGTCGGTCTACGCCGGCGAGCTGGGCTGGATCGACTTCGATCCCACCAACGACCAACTGGTGGGCACGAACCATGTGACCGTGGCCTGGGGGCGCGACTACAGCGACGTCTGCCCGATCCAAGGCGTCATCATCGGCGGCGGCCACCACAGCGTGAGCGTGGCGGTGGATGTTGTGCCACTGTGAGCGGTTTTGAATCATATCTCGCGGGCGGGAGAGGGAGTGTGGATTTCAGATTTCAGATTTGTTTGAGTGTAGGCAGCCACTTTCGCGTGAATGTTAGCCGCCCGTCTCCGACGGGCGCGTTCCCCTCTTGCGGCCACCGCCTCTCGCCAGAGTGCCTGGGGCAACGCCCCAGTGTACAATGCCCCGGCAATCTGAGGTGTTGCCGCGCGCGTAAATGCAAACGCGATCGCGAAAACGCGAAAGGGCGAAATCGCGAAAGCCAAGGGCATAGCGTTTGCATCGGGCACCTCAAACTTTATCTCCGTACGGATTTTTCGCTCTTTCGCGTTTTCGCGATAGCTTCCGTCCGTTTTTTTCTCTGTGACTTCTGTGCCTCTGTGGTTAAAAAGTTTCCTTAGAAATACGAAAACGCCCGGCGGAGCGATGGCATGCGACAATATCACTGCGTCTGTGGCGGGATGGTGTTCTACGACAACAGCCACTGCATCACCTGCGGCCACGAGTTGGGCTTCTGCCCGGTGTGCCGCAATATCGTGGCCCTGCTGCCGGGGGAGAACGGCGCGTTTATGTGCGGCAACCCGGCCTGCGGCGCGGCGCTGGCGAAGTGTTTCAACTACGCCGAGCACAACGTCTGCAACCGCTGCGTGGCGGCGCCCGCCGCGGCGGGCGCGCTGTGCGATTGCTGCCGGTTCAACGTCACCGTGCCCGATCTGAAGATTGACGGCAACTGGCAGAAGTGGCAACTGCTGGAAGCGGCCAAGCGGCGGCTGTTTTACGATCTCGACCTGCTGGGTCTGCCGTACGGCACCGCGGCCGACGGCATCCACCCGCCGCTGGCGTTCGACTTCAAGGCCGACGTGATCCCCGCCACTGGCTTCTGGCGTGCGGTGGGCAAGTCAGAAAGCGTCTACACCGGCCATGCCGAGGGACGGATCACGATCAACATCCGCGAAGCCGACGCCGTGGAGCGCGAAAAGCTGCGTGTCGACCTGGGCGAAGCCAAGCGGACGCTGATCGGCCACTTTCGCCACGAGATCGGCCACTACTACTGGGAGCAACTGGTCCGCGGCCGCCGCGAGGACGCCTGCCGCGCGGTGTTCGGCAACCACGATCAACCCAGCTACGCCGAGGCGCTTGACACGTACTATCAAAACGGCCCGCCGGGGAATTGGTCGGAGCAACACATCAGCGCCTACGCCACGATGCACCCTTGGGAGGATTTCGCCGAGACATGGGCCGCGTATCTGCACATGGTGAGCGAATTGGACACCGCCCACAATGTGGGCTTCGGCGGCGAGACGGACCCGGTGCACGCCGACCTGGAAAATATGGTCCGCCGCTACCAGGAGTTGGGGATCGCACTGAATGAAATCAACCGCAGCATGGGCTTGATTGACCTGGTGCCCGAGGTATTCGTGCCGCCGGTGGTTGAAAAGCTGCGGTACATTCACCAACTGGTGCTGGAATGGCGCGGGGAGAATGGGATATTGAAACCGGCGGGTGCGGCGTGAGCCGGGGACTGTCCCCTGTGTTGTCGCCGGGTGCCACTAGTGGCACCCGACGACATGTAAGAAACAAGAGGTTGAGGAGGAACGATTAGGGCAACCAGTCTCCTTATGAAGCGAATGTTTTGCCCCTCAACAGCGGGTAAGTTTCAGGGTCAAAGAATATCGCTCGGCGGCGCTGGGGGTCTACTTCCACGTTGGAACAGGTAAATCCCCAAAGCAAGAAGCAATACCCCCGGAAGAAAGCTGCCGACGCATTTCCCGATGTCGTCCGTGTTAGCAAGGTTGTATTCTGTCAGAACCAACTTGACGGCGATCACCAAAAATACAGCACTGATGATGCAAATGGTAATGCCGGCGGCTTTCATAGACTCTTCTCCACTGGTTGAGCGGACGAAAAGGTTGCGAGAAGGTTGCAGGCCAAAAAAGCTAACAGCACTGCAATTTAGGATTTAGAATAATGCCTTGACCGGCACTCGAATTCGCTGCGAACGCAGCGCTCTCCCAACTGAGCTACCGCCCCCCGGCAAGTGGGCCATTTTAGCAAGCGACGGCACTGCTGGGCAAGCGAGCAGTGTTGCTTTGGGCTACTTCATGGCGGCTGAATCCCGTTAATCGCTCCACTGGACAAGTCCATGGTTGATTAGTGCGGGCACGGTTGCGAACCGTATCCAGAGGCGAAGTTGCAATGCTTCTCAATTAGGCCACGGCTATGAAGTGGCCAAGCTCCGGCACTGCTGGGCAAGCCGGCAGTGGCACCTAGCGTTACTTCGCCACCTCCGCGACCCGGCTGTCCCGCCCCCCCTTAACCGAAGTCACCGATACCGTATACGGCCCCGCCCCTTCCACAATCCAGCGGCAATACACCACGCTCCGGCCCGGAATCGTCGCCAGGCGCAGCGCCGCCGGACGATGCTTTTGTTCCGTCGGGTCGCGGAAGAATTGCTCGTTGTCGGTCAGGCCCAGCACGACATGCAAGTCCTTTCCTTCGATCCGCACAATGTCCGGCGCGGTGATCTTGTGCCGCACGTCGCCGGCGGTGTGCGTGGGGCACAGCCGCTGGTTCTCGACGATCGCGGTGACCTGGAACAGGTTCTTGCCCAGCGGCTTCACGTCCACCGATTGCACCGCCACCAGCGGCATCTGGTCGGCGTGGTAGAGCGAAAACGCCATATTGCGATGGCACTCTTCTTCCAGCAGGAACGACGGCGGCTGGCGGCCCCATGATTTTTTCTCGCCGCCAACTTCCACCTTGCCGAACTGCGGGTGCAGCACCTCGTGCCAGGCCACCGTCCCCTCGTTGAACAGGTACGCCTTGTCGAACTTCGCCCGCGTCGATGCTTTGCCGAAGAAGCCCTCGTCATTCGATTCGCGGAAGAAGTTCGACGGCGCGAACAGTTCGTTGGTGAACGCATACGCGCCGCGCATCTGGAACAGCCAGTCCAGTTCCGCGCCGTAGCTGGCATAAAGCTGGTCGCCCACTTTGAGGTAGCGATAGCCGGGCAACATTTTTTCGCCTTGATGCGCCAGCTCGTCGAACACCTTGACGTCGGCCGCTTCGATTTCCATGCCCGGCACGCCCGGGCCGCGGAGGATCATGCCGCCGGCGTTGTGATACGACTGGGCCCCGGCGATGTTTGGCTTCGACATGATGAAGTCGGCCATCATCCGATTTTCCAGCACGGAAAACGGATAGTGATACGCGCCCGGCTGCACGTACGATGGCTGCCAGTCCCAGGCCCAATCGCGGTTGGGATCGTAATAGCCGGGCTCGTCGTGGTTCGGCTCGCCCTGGCCGTCGATTCCTTCGGGCCCCAGCAGCGAGTATTCCCCCTTCTCCCCCTCTTTGACATGCACCATCAACTGCGGATAGTCAGGGTCGGACTTGAACTTGCCGTTGGGATCGCGGATGCGCATCTGTGTGATGTTGCCGTCGCCGTCGAGGTCGCGCTGGCGGCGGCCATAGCGGCCGCGGATCGTGGCGGCCTCGTCCAGCGGGCGTTGGCCGCTGCGCGGGGTGTGCGTGTTGTTGGCCTTGTAGAAGTGATCGTCGCGCGAGTCGGGGCTCATCAGCGGGGCGATGTACAACACGCGTTCCTTGAGCAGGCGATCGATCCACGGCGTGCGGCCGGCCGATTCGAGCACGAACCAGGCGGTGTACGCGGCCACCTCGCTGGCCTGAATTTCGTTGGCATGAATGCCGCCGTCGATCCAGAACGCCGGCTTCTCTGCTTCCTTGCCCTGCTGAGAATCGGTGATCGTGATGATCCACATCTCGCGGCCGCCGTACGATTTGCCCTGGCTGTGGAGCTTGGCGTAGCGCGGATGATCTTTGACCAGCTTCTTCAGCAGATCGCCGATCTCCGCGCAGTCGTGGTAGCGATTCCACTGGGCCGGCACCTTCGGATTGGCCGGGGCACCCATCACGGGATACGGGGCGGGCGGCTCGGCGCCCGCCAACGGGGCGAGCAACGCAACCAGCATCAACGACACTAGCCCGAAGCGCAAGCGAGGGGGCATGGCTCTCAACCTCTCGTATGCGGGTGCCTGGGTCAATGCGTGTGACCCTCGCTTGCGCTTCGGGCTAGTGAGCAACGATGATGCAATCATGGTGTTCATTTCAAACTCACCTTCTTCTCGTCGGCCCCAACGGCGGGAGCCCAAATGCGGACGCTGATGTTCTCTGGTCGCTGCTTCGGAAAGCGGACCGTCCAGACTTGCTCCACCTTTCCCCCTTCCCCTTCGATCTTGCCGATCATCGAGCGGCGGTTGCCCTGGAGAAAGTCGGTGTCCTTCGGCGCGCTCAGCTCGATCTGCACCGGGTAGTCCTTCTCGGCGATGCGCCCCATTTCCGAAACGGTGGAGAGGTACCCTGAGTTGATCGCCGTGGCGGTGATGCGATACGTATTGGCTCCCAGCGGTTCGACCTTCACTTCGTTTAGCTTCACATGCGGTAGCCGGCCCAGCAAATCGATAATGAAGTCGCAGTGCTTTTCGCCCAATGCGTCGAGTTCCTTCGCCGGAGGGTTCAGCCGATAGAACGGCTTGAACCCGCCGACTTCCACTTTCTGATTCGGAAAATCAGGGTGCTTGATCGGATGCCAGTCGACAAACCCGTCGATCCCTTGCGACTTGAGCCAGCGCAGCGCGGCCAGATCGTCGGCGCCGCGGGTATCCGTCGCCGGCTTCTTCGCATCGGACGCCACATCGCCCTTCTTCTTTTCTTTTGTGTCCGCCGTCTTCTCCTTTGCGTCCGTCTTCTTCTCGGCTGCCGCGGGTATCCACCACGCACGAGCTCCCAGCGACCAGCGGCCGTAGTGAAAATAGGCCCATTCGGAGAACGAGCCGGCGCCGGCGGGCGAATCGGGAGCATCATCGCGGCCCAGGATCTTGCGGTACCGCTCTGCCAGATAGTCCTGATACGGGGCGTCGGCCGACATGATGTGCGTCTTGATCGGCCGGCCTTCGCTGCCGGCGTCGGGCTTCCACGGATGGAGCAGATTGTCCTCGGGCGTGAACGTGAACACCGCGGCGATGTTGGGGTGATCGAAGGCGAAATCGGCCACCGCGCGGGTTTCGATCTCAGAAACCTGGTTCGGCCCGGCGCCGGCTTGGAAATACGGATAGCGGAACGTGAAGTTGCGGTTGAACGACACACCGGCGCTGCCATCTTCGTTCCATTGGCCGTCGTGGTCGTTGTCGATCCCTTCGACCATCAGCCGGTATTGGCCGCGCTCATTCTTGCGAGGATCGGCTTTGATCATGATTCTCGCGTCGGCTGGGTGGGGCATGTACTCGCCCGCCGGGTCGGCGATGCGCATCATGGTGATCCAGCCGTTGCCGTCGAGATCGTCGGGACCATCCTCGCCGATCTCGCCGTCGCGGTCGTCATCGGTGCGGCGGTCGTTCCCCTGCGGCTCTTGATACGGACGGCGCCAGCATTTTTCGCTGCCGTCGGGATTCGGCCGGGGGATGATGTAGATCGTATATTGATCGAGCAGTTGCTGGACCGATTTGTCGTTCTCGGCGCGCTTGGCCAGCAGCCGGGCGATCCGCATGGCGAGTTCCGAACCGACCAATTGCGCCGCTTCGACATTGCCCACGATGAGCACCGCCGGCTTGTTGGCCGTAGGGCCGGTGCCGATGGTGAGCAGTGTGACCTGGCGGCCTCGGTGAGGGCCGGGTTGGCTGTTGCTGTCGCGGGCAGCAGGAGTAGCAGCAGGCCGCTGAGCAATCGTGGCAAGTTAAGCAGAGTCATGGTGTCGAACTCGGTGTGTTGAGCTGGTTGGTGGTGCCGGCACTGGCAAAGCCAGTGGCACACGGACGGGGCGAAAACCAGGGAGGGTGTTGTTGGTTATGCGTAGCTTGTTCTGCCGCGTTGCCCCGATCTTGCGGCCTGTCCCTGCCTTGCTCCGTCGTGTGCCACTGGCTTTGCCAGTGCCAGGAAAGGCCGACGACACTCTGTAAGGCTGGACTCGGAAGCGATGCCGTTGGAATTGCTGCTGGCGAGAACCGATTCTTCCATTGTAATTCAGAGCCAACCGGACGCGCCGCTGGGGGAGCGGCGGCTGACGGGGGATTTTCGCCGGCGTAGTGCCGACATTCGTTGCCAGCGGTCCGAGCCGCATAAACCTATCACGCCGAAGGGGCGATTTTCACTGCGAAAACCGAGAATTTCAACGGGCCCCCGATCATAATAAATCTTGGCGATGGGTGGTAATCAGCGGTCGTAGCTTCGCGATCCACTCCCAACCTTGGCGGATTGCCCCCCTCTTCGTGACGGTTATGCGATAGGCTCTTAATCCATCTCGGCGTCTATTCAACAGCACTATTCGAAACAACACTGAATTCAAGCAGCGCTGTCCTAACAGCGCGCAGCAGCAGGCGGCAGGCGATGGCATTGGGGCGATTTTCAATCCGCGAGGTGCGCAGCCGGCCGGGCCGGGCGGTGCTCACGCTGCTGAGCGTCGTGATCGGCGTGGCGATGATCATTTCGGTCAGCGTCGCCACCAGCACCACCCGCCGCGCGGTCAAGCAAATCTTCGACACCGTCAACGGCCGCTCGCCGCTGGAAGTGGTTTCTGAGGCCGGCGCCGCGTTCGATCAGGCGGTCGCCACGAAAATCCAAAAAGTGCCCGGCGTGGAAGCGGCGATTCCGGTTGTTCGCCAGCCGGCGATCATGTACTACGGAGACCACAAGCGGATCACGGTGTTCGCGCTGGGAGTCGATCCGGCCAAGGACGCCGCCATCCGCGAGCACCGTTTGGTCGCGGGTAGAGAACTCACCGCCGCCGACGAAGGGCTGATGGTCGACAGCGGTCTGGCGGAAAAGCTCGACCTGAAAGTGGACGACACGGTCAAGCTGCTGACGCGCTCGGGTTTGGAAAAATTCACGATCGTGGGTCTCTCCGCCCCCACCGGCGCCGCCGCGTCGGGGCAGGCGATGATTTTCCTCTCGCTCGGCACTGCCCAGGAAAACCTGCGCGCCTCGGGCAAGATCGACAGCGTCCAGATTGTGGTGCGCGAAGGGGCCGTGCTGGACAAGGTGGAAGCGGAGATCAAAGCGGCCTTGCCGAACGGGCTGGTGACGTTGCGCTCCACCGCCCGCCGCTCGCAGGCGGATGAAACGCTCCGCTCGACCGAGCAGGCGGTGCTGCTGGCCACCTGCTTTTCCTGGCTGCTGGCGCTGCTGTTGGTGCTCAATACATTTCAAATGAACGTGGTCGAGCGGCGGCGGCAGTTGGCCATCTTGCGGGCCATCGGCGCCACGCGCCGGCAGATCATGTGGCTGGTGTGCCGCGAGGCGCTGACGATGGGCATCGCCGGCACGCTGATCGGAATCGTGATCGGTCTGGCCGGAGCGGCGGTTCTCAGCCGGGCGACATTCGAGCTGTTGCAGATACCGCTGCCGGCGATGCAAGTAAGCTGGGAGCCGCTCTTGCTGGCGGCGATCATCGGCCCGGCGATTTCGGTGCTGGGGGCCGTCTTCCCGGCATGGCGCGCCGGTCAGCTCTCGCCGCTGGAAGGAATGGGGGCCGTGGTGGCTTCGGATTCGGAATCGCCGCCCTGGTGGATCGGTGGGACGGGCGTTTCGATATTTTCCGTTGGCGGTCTCTTCATCAAAGCCAGCTTCATGCAGCGTGTGCCCATGAATATCTCAATCATTGCCGCACTGGCAATGTTGGTGGGCGTGGTGCTGCTGCTGCCGGTGATGCTTTCGCCGATGGCCCGCGCGGCTGGCGTGGCACTCTCCTGGATCATGGGAGTCGAGGGGCGTCTGGCCCAAGGGCAGATTGTGCGCCGCCGCGGCCGGACGACGCTGACTGTCGGCGTGCTGTTTCTGGCGATCAGCTTTGGCATCGGCATGGCGAATACGATCGTCGACAGCATCTACGACGTGCAGCGCTGGTGCCGCAACGCCAGCCAGGGTGATTTTTTCGTCCGCGCGATGATGCCCGACATGAACACCGGGCTGGCGTGCGACCTGCCCGAGCAGGTGGGCAAGGAAATTCGCCAAATCCCCGACATCGCCGCCATCCAAACGGTGCGGTTTGCCAAGGCCGACGTGCTGGGCCAAGGGGTCATCATCCTGGCGGGCGACTTTGGCGAGCAACAGGACGAGCGATTTCGGTTTGAGCTGATCACCGGCGAGGCGGCCGGCCTGCGCGAGGCCCTGCGGCGCGGCGACGTGTTGATCGGCACCGTGCTGGCCTTGAGGGCCAAGCTCAAAGTAGGCGACGAGATTCCGCTGGAAACGCAGGAGGGGCGCAAAACGGTTCGCGTGGCAGGGACGGTGAACGATTATTTAGGCGGTGGGCTGACGATGTACATGGACAATCGAGTCGCCAAAAAACTCCTGGGCATCGAAGGGGTCGACGCCTACGTGATCTGGGCCGCCACCGGCAAGTTGGACGGGGTGGAGCAGGCCTTGCGCACGCTCAGCGCCAATCACGGTGTGCTGCTGCAAACCAAGCGCGAAGTACTGGGCTTGATCGACGCGATGATGAAGGGCCTGGTCGCCTGCCTATGGTTCCTGCTGGTGGTGGTGTTCATGGTGGCGGCGTTCGGCGTGGTCAACACGCTCACGATGAATGTCATCGAGCAGACGCGCGAGCTGGGCTTGCTGCGGATCGTGGCGATGACGCGGCGGCAGGTGCGCAAGATGATTTTGGCGCAGGCGGCGCTGCTGGCGTTGATTGGCCTCACACCCGGCGTGCTGGCCGGATTGGGCGTGGCCTACATCATCAACCTCTCGATGGGCCCGCTGATGGGGCACCCGGTGACGTTCGTGGTTCACACGCAACTCACGGTCGCCTGCTTCGCGACGGCGTTTATGATCGTGCTGGCGGCGGCGTGGTTTCCGGCCACCCGCGCGGCGCGGTTGAAACTGACCGAGGCGCTGCAAGTGCAGTAGGTCTCGCCAATCGTGAGCGGAATGGCGCTAGCCACCGGTCTTCGCGAGGCAACGCTTTTCGTGTTACCGGCGGCTAGCGCCGTGCCGCTCACACTTTTCGCAAGCCATCGCACGCTACTCGCTCAACCAGGCCGTCAGATCCTGCAACGCCCGCGTGTAGCGGTGATAGTCGACGTGAAAACCGTCGGCCTTCTTGAAAATCGCCCCTTTGAAATCGGGCGAGGGTTGGCTGCGGCGGGCGTTGAACGCCGCCACGTTCTTGCCGCCGCGGCGTTCGGCCGCGAAGTAGGCGGCCATGGCGGCCCCTTGCTCGGCGAAGATCGGCCAGCACCCGCGGGTGGCGATCGTCTCGGCCATGTAGGCCAAACCCGGCTCCGTGCGATGAAAGACGAGGAAGGAGAGCGCTTCGCTGAGATTCGCTCCGGCCGCGGTGGCGGCGGGGAGCAGCGGATAGCCTCGGTTGTAGCCGGTGGCGAAGATCACTACATCCACCGCTTCGGCCGGCTGATTGGCGTCGGCAAAAGTTGCGATGCCATTGCTAATCGCCGTGACGTTGGTCCGCAGCGTCACGCGCTTTTCCTTCACAGCTTTGACGATACCGCGGTCGGTGATCGCGAACTTCTCCAGCAGTTGATACTGCGGCGAGGGCAACCCCAGCCGTTTTGGATGGCCGACGTACAGCCGCTGGATGAAATGAAACGACAGCAGTTGCACCCAATGCGGCAGCCAACTCGTAGTGTCGTCCGCCAGTTGATCGGAAGGGCGGCCGAAGACGACGCCGGGCACGATCCAGGGAGTCGAGCGGACCGCCAGCAACGTGCGGGTGGCGAAGCGGCTGATCTGGTCGGCGATGTCGGAACCTGAGTTGCCGATGCCGACGATCAACACCCGCTTGCCGGCAAAGTCGGCCGCGGTGCGATATTCGGACGAATGCAGCACCTTCAAGCCGCTGGTCACGGCGGCGTCCCACAGCGGCTGCGGCACGACGCGGCGCTCGGCGTGATGAACGCCGGTGGCGAAGACGATGGCCCGTGCTTCGAGTTCGCTAGTTTCGTTTCGATCCGTGCGACGGAGCGTGACGGCCCAAGTGCCGCGCGGCGTTTTCACTGCGTTCTCAAAACGCGTGGAGTATCGAATCTGATCGGCGATGTGCTGTTCTTTGGCAAAGCCGACGAGGTACTGATGCGCCTGGCTGGAGTGGGGATATTCGGGCCACTCGGCCGGCATCGCGGGGCCCAGGTGCGTCGTGTACCGCGAGGTGTTCGTCTGCATGCCGTCGTAGACGGAACTGATCGGGTTGGACTGGTCCCAGATGCCGCCGACCTGGCTATGCCCTTCAACGCCGCAAAACGGCACGCCCGCCTGCCGCAGCGCGGCCATGGCGGCCAAGCCGGCAGGCCCGGCCCCCACGACCAGCACCGGCAAGCCCGCGTCAGTCGCAGGCAACGGCGCCGCCGACGAGGCCTCCGGCTGGGCGAGCCAGCTTTGAAACGGGGTCGGGCGTTTTAGGCCGAAATTGAACATGCCGGGGCGATTTTCTGAATGGGTGCATATCGCTGCAAATTGCGTATGTTTACTAGTTTACTATGCGGTGGGCGTGGATTAGGGACAACCCGGGATGTTTTAACGGCAATTCTGAAAGTCGGAAAGCATTGTAGCGATTGAGTTTAGGTTCATTCTTTGGAGTGCGGCGACTTGTCGCCGCTTTGGATTTTTGGCTTAACCAATGGGGCCAGGTTTTGAAATCCAAAGCGATGACGAGTCATCGCACTCCAAAGGGCCGCACTTACTGCCGCGCCGCGAATGTCTTCCTATCCAGGACCTTAAAATCCTTCGCGTCCGGCTCGTCGGGCATCAGCAGCACTTGCATCTCGATCTCGTTCTCCTTCACGTCGAAGACGCAGATCGAGCGGACGGATTCCACGCCTACCCAATCGCGGCCGTTGCCTTGGCTTAGCGGATTGAGGCGCGTGGCGGTGGGGCTGAAGCGGTAGATGTCCTTGCCCGCGGCGCCGGTGACAATCTGCGTCACTCCTTTGTCCGGCGTCGGTTCGCAGCGTTCGTAGTCGGGATCGTTGCCGCAGAGCATCGCGGTGGCTTTGTATTTGCCTAACAGCGGCAGCACGTCGTTGCGAGTTTGCAGCAGCCAGGGATGGAGCTTGCGGCTGCCCTTGCCGGAGGAGTAGCCAGGGTAGGCGTCCAGCACGAACACGAACTTTTCGTGCGCGGCGGCCAGTTCCTTTTCGAGCCACTTGTAATTGTCGCTGCCGGCAGTCCAGGTCTGATTGCCGTCCAGCCCGATCAGCCGCACCGGGCCGATGACTTTTGACCAGTTGTGCGAATAGGTGTCGGCGGCGGGCGTGTAGTGCAATTCCTGCACGGCGCCGGCGAAGTCGCGGCCGCACGGGGTGAGCAGCGTCGGCACGCTCGCGAGCATGACCGCGCCCGGTTCGCAGTAGCGAGACTCCCAATCGAACTCCCACGAGCCATGTTCCGAGACGTTGCCCGTGTTGACGACAAACGCCGCCTTCATCGCTGCCACGCGGCCCGAGATGCCTTTCCAGCGGTCTACGGCATACGAATGGGCCAGCACGTTGCCCAGCGCCGCAAAGCGAAACTGCGCGCCGGGAAAGTTCAGCGTGTACGGCCCCTTCTTCGCTTCGTGCGCACCCAGCTGCGCTTTCAACGTGTAGCTGACGCTCAGCGTCCCCTTGGGCAACTTCACTTTGACACGGTGCCAGATCTTCCGGGCGTCGGTCACGACGATCGTTTTTCCAGCGGGCGTTTTTCCATCGGGCAGCGTCGGCGTGGCCTCGACGATCAACTCGGCCGGCAGCGACGTGCGGCAAGCGAGGGTGAAGTAGCCATCGCCAAAATCGCCGAGGATCGGCCCGTTGTAGATCGTCAGCGGCTGGACTTCGGCCACGGCCAGCCGGCCACAGACGGTATCAGGCTTCCCCGTTTGCCAATACGTGTAGCAGTCTCCCTTCAACTCGATGGTGTTCGCGCCTTTGTTCAGCGGCGACTCGACGCACAGCCAGCGATAGAGCATCGGCCCGTTGGTCAGCGATACAGGTTTTTCGTTGAGCTTGATCTCGGCGTTGAGCAGCGTGGGGCAGTGGCCGAGATCTTTCCAATACCCACCACTGGCCGCCACCAGGTCGCCATTGCAGATTGCCGCCCGCAGCGGCTCGGGCCCTTGCTCGGCAATGCGAACAAACAGCCCCGCCACCGCGGCCGGGTCGGCCACGTCGAACGTGCCGCGAATCACACAGGGAAAGGTCTTGTTCGCCGGAGCGCAACTCGGAGGCTGGGGTGAGAACGTCTTGCCGCCGTCGCTGCTATATTGCCACGTCGCTTCGAGGGGCTTGGTGATTACGCCTGGCGCCGGGCCGGCGACGGGGGGCATCTCGGCGTGAGAAAGTGTGGGAGCAAAGCTGGCCGCGACGAACAGCAATGCCACGACCAGTCCGAGATTCGTTCGCGCCCCGATGTGCATGGGTAGGTTACCCCGTGGAAGAAGGAAAAATAGTACCCATCACGCTCCGCGTGATGGGTACTTTGGCCCACCTACTGTTGCGCCTCTGCCAGCACCTGCTTGTAATACTTCGCCGCCTCGTCGTAGGCCGCTTTGGCCTCCGCCTTGTCCGCCGGGCGGATAACCCGCTCCTTCGACTTCCAGCAGACGTCGACCGCTCGCAAGCACCATGCCGCACTCTGGCGGCTGGCGCGGATCGGCTTGTCGTCGACGATCACGAACACCGGGTTCGTATGCGCCGCGGGATAAATGCGGATCGCCACCCAGCTTGATTTCTCGGGCCGAAATTGAAACTTGATGTCCTTGACGGTGCCGTCCGCCACCACCTCTTGCCGGGCCACGGACTGACCATTGACGATCAATTCGACCGGCACAGTGCGCGTCTCGCCAATCCGGGCACGCTCCACATGCCAGTGGGGATGCTGCTCCAACGGACGCTTGTGCAACTCGTGATCCGGCTTCTCCGGCAGAAGGGCCGCGACCTTCACCGTCACCGGTAGCATTTCACCCGCCTTGGCCGGCAACACGCTGGCCTGCTTCGTAGGGCCCATTTCGCCGACGCCCAGTGAGCCGACTTGAAAGTCAATCAAGTGCGTCAGCCCGTCGCTGACGTACGATCGGCCGTCGCGAATGCCATCGGCCCAGCGGTCGTAGTCCAGCGGCTTGTCCGCGGGGAGCTTGACGTACACGCGGCCGACGCCCACCCGCTCGCCATAGATGCAGGGGAAATCGGTCTCGCCGCTCACGCGGGTTTTCACGCCGCAATTGAGCGTGTGATACCAGATGTTCAGCTCCGAGGTGATCGTGGTGTCGACCGTCGAGATGAAGTCGCACGCGCCGAGCGGCCCGGTGACGATGAAGTCATTGGCCCCGATGCCGTCGAACTTCGGCATCTCGTCGGTGGGAATGTGCAGGTCCTTCACCGCCAATCCCGATCCGCTATGCGAATAGCCGGCCACGGCCCCCTGCTTCTGCGCCCAGCGGAGAATCGGCAGATTCCAACTGGGCCACTCTTCGATCTTCGTGGTGCCGGGATAGTCGTCTTGCGCCAGCCGGATCAGGCTCAAGTGTCCGCATGGCGAGCTGGGAAATCCGGAGACCTCGACGTCGTATCGCAGCGAATTGCGCGGCGTGGACAGCGCGTTGGGCTTGCCCTCAAAAAACTTCTTCTGGTGATACCAGCAAGGACCCCAGGTGAGCACGCAGCCGACGTTGAGATCTTCGCCCACGACGTGCCGCATCATGTCCGAAGGTTGCACTCCTTCGGTCGGCGAGTCGTAGTGAGCGCAGCCGGCGGCGTGGATGTGATGATCGCCGGAGAACCAGCCCAGCTTTGAGAGGTTAATCCAGCGGTGAAACTGAAACGACTCGCGATGCGTCTTTTCAGCCGGGACGGTGATGGTTCGCTTGTCGATCTGGTACTCCGGCCCGCGGGTGTACGTCACGTCATATTTGCCGGCGGGCAGCATCACTGTCTCGCCGTCGGCCCGGTAGATCTGGTCCTGGAAGAAGAAGTCGGGGGCGAGCCGTCGCGAGCGGGCCGGGTAGACGCGCCCCTGCGTGTCGCGGATGACAAACTGCCCGGTGGTGGGCTGGCCATCGTCGTCGAGCACGCGGAGTTGCACGCCCACGGCGGGGCGGCAATCGAACAGCAGGTCGATCTCGTTCCGGAACCCCAGGTCTTGGGTCCCCTGCCCTACGTCGAACACGAGCTTCCCTTCGCGTTGGCCGGCGTCGCGGCTGTAGATTTCCAGCAGGCGGTATTCGAGCTTGAGGCCGGAGAGCGGCGCAAGCAGCGGCTGGCGGTTGTAAATTGCCACTTCCATCCAACGCTGCAGCACGTCGCCGGGCTTAATCAGCGGCGGCGGCGAGGGCGAGTTGGTCGACATTCGGTACACGGACGCGGCGTTGGGACTGGTGCAATTCAGCGGCGCGGTCACACCCGCTTCGTTGAAGACTTTGACCAGAAAGACGTTCCAACCCTGCTGCGTAAGTTGGCGAGGCGCCGGTCCAGGACGAACCTTGACGCGGCTTTCCGGATTGATGTTGGCCATCGCGATGCAGAGCGGATCGAAGATGTCTTGCACCGCGCGGGCACCTTTTTTCGGATCGGCCTCGGAGATCGCCTTGTCGAGCGCCTGCTGTTGATCGGCGGAGAGCGGCGCTCCGGCCGCGTCGAGGGCCGTGGCGATCCGGCGAGCCTCGGCCAGCAGCGGCTGCAATTCCACCTGATCGATGATCGGCAGCGGCGGCTCGGCGGCGTGCGTGCGATTGAGCGTTGCCAGCCCGCCCCACAGAGTCAAAGTCAGGGCGAGTCGCCATCCGTAGTTCCGCCACACAGGGCCGTGACTGGCCTTCGTCCATCGCACTGGCATGATTGGGGCTCCTTAATCCGTCATGGGGTTCTCAACGTGTAATCTGCACCTGCGGCAATGCTTTCTGCAACGCCGCCACCCCGTCGTCCGTAACACTCGTAAATCCCAAATCGAGGTCCTTGAGCGCCGCGAGCTTCTTCAAATGGGCCAATCCCTCGTCGCCGATCGGAGTTGATTTCAAGTTCAACGATTGCAGGCTCTTCAGCGCCGCCAGATGGGCCAGCCCTGCGTCGTCGATCTTTGTCCCTTCCAAGTTGAGCGTTTTCAGTTTCGACATATCTGCCAGGTGCTTTAGACCCGCGCCGCTGATCTCGGTGTTCCACAGGTCGAGCATTTCGAGATTCTTGAACTGGGCGAGCGCCGCCATCCCTTCGTCGTTGACGACGGTTTCGCTGAGCGTGAGCGTTTTCATGGCGTCCGCAGCAGCGGCCAGATGTTTTAAGCCCGTGCCGTCCACGGCAGTGGCCCGCAGCGAGAGCTGGCCCATCCGCTTCATGCCGCTTAAGTGGGCCAGCCCGGCGTCGGTCACCTGGGTGCGAAATAGATACAGTTCGTCGAGGCCGGTCAGGCCGGCGATTTGCGCCAGGCCATCGTTCGTCGTGGAGGTGTCTTCCAGCCACAGCCCTTTGAGCTTCGTCAGCTTGCGAATCTGCTTGAGTCCTTCGTCGGTTACGCGAGGGCAGCGGATCTTGAGCCGCTCCAGCCGCGCGAGGCCGGCGATGGGAACGAGTCCTTCGTCGGAGACCATCGCGCAGCCGCGCAAGTCCAGCACGCGAAGCTTCTTCAAGGCGGCGACGTGCTTGAGCCCCTCGTCGCCAAAGTTGTTGTATGGCATCAGCAACTGCTCGAGCGAGGCGAGCCCTTCGAGCCCCGCCAGGCCAGCGTCCGTGACATTTGCGATGCGACGCAAGCCGAGTACCTTGAGCTTCTTGAGTTCGCTGAGATGCGGCAGCCCGGCGTCGGTGATATCGGTGTTTTCGAGGTCCAGCGCTTGCAAGCTTTGGAGCTTGGCCACCTGCGGCAGCGCGGCGTCGGTAAACGTGGCTCCCCAGAGATCCAATTTAGCCAGCTTGGGAAACGCCAGAACGTGCACCAGCAACGCGTCGCCGCCGGTGGCGTTGGCCAGATTGATCGCCGTGACTTCGCCCGCCGTGTTCTTGGTCAGCTTGCCGCCGGCTTTTTCCAGGGCCGCGGCGGCGGTGCGCATGGCGGGCGTGTTGCCGGCGGCGTCAGCGGCCGGTTCTTCCGCGGCAATCGCGGCGCTGTTTGGCGCTGCGGCCAGCACGATCCCTGCGAGGCAGAGTGACATCACGAGCAGTGCCGGCCGTGAGGCACGAACGCCGGTTTGAATCCAAGACGGAAAGCAGGACATGAACCAGACTCCGCGAGAGGGTCGATATCGGTGGTTGTTGGGAGCAGATTGAACGAGGGTCTGTCGAGGCAGTGGAGTTGGGGCGTTACCCGGCCAACTGCCACGCAAGTAGTGGTCTCGCCTAAGTCGGGGGGATGTTGGAACGGCGACCGCGGGGAGCCGGTTTTGGTGGGTGGGACAGCTTCAAACCGTCGAATTGCTCAGAGCGTCAATGTAGTTCGCGGGCAGCCCCAACGCAACGTGCCGTCCCCCGGCGGTTGCCCGTTGCGGCCTGGGGGCGGCCGGGGTAATTTGAGCCAATTCCTAGGCGTCTCTGCTTTTCGACGCATAGGAATACGGATCGCGAAAACGCGAGAGAGCCAAAGCACGAAGACAAAGCCCAAGTGCCCCGTGACCCTGTGTAACTTGGGGAATTAATCGGCGGTTGCAGGTCGGCGAGCCCTCGCCATGAGTTTTTCGCGTTTTCGCACTTTCGCGATAGCGTTCGTCGGTATCACCGCTGCGGAGCAAGATACGTGAAATCACCCATGACCGGACTTACCGCCGCAGTGTTCACGCCGCTGGCCCCGGACGGCAGCTTGAACCTGTCGGTCGTGGGCACGATCGCCGATCGATTTGTTGACGAGGGAGTCAGCGGCCTGTTCGTGTGCGGCACGACCGGGGAAGGGATGTCGTTGACCACGGCCGAGCGGCAGCGCGTGGCGGCGGCGTGGCGCGAGGGGGCGGTGGGCCGATTAAAAATTATTATTCAGGTGGGGCACAACTGTCTGGCCGATGCCAAGGAACTGGCGGCGCATGCCCAGGCGATTGGGGCTGATGCGGTAGCCGCGTTGCCGCCGCACTTCTTTCGGCCTGCCACGTTGGAACTGTTGGTCGAGAGCATGAGTCAGATCGCGGCCGCGGCGCCGGCGATTCCGTTTTACTACTATCACATTCCGTCGCTCACTGGCGTGCAGCCGAGCATGGTGGATTTTCTCCGCCTCGCCGGTGCCCGGATCCCCAACTTGGCCGGCATGAAGTTCACCAGCCGCGAACTGGACGAGTATCGGGGCTGCCTGGAGTTGGATGGCGGCCGATTCGACTTGCTGTGGGGGCCGGACGATATGCTGCTGGATGCTCTGTCTGTCGGCGGCCGTGGTGCGGTGGGGCTGACGTACAACGTCGCCGCGCCGTTGTACCTGCGGCTGAAGAGGGCGTATGAGCGGGGCGATCTGGTGACTGCCCAGGCGTGCCAGGCGCACGCGGTGGCGTTACGCGATTGCGCTGCGCGGTTCGGCGGGCAAGTGGCGATCAAGCGGATCATGAGCCTGATCGGCCCCGATTGCGGGCCGTGCCGGCTGCCGCTGGCGACGCTCGATGAACGGCAAACGGCAGAGCTACATCGCGAATTGACGGCCATCGGATTCTTCGATTGGGCCCGGCACACTTAATTGCTACATTTGCATTGATTCCAAGAAAAGAGGGTTGAACCACAGAGACACAGAGACGGAAAGGGAGAACGGGCTTCTTCGCGCCTTACTTTCTTCGCGTCCTTTGCGATCTTCTGTTCAACAAAAAACTTTGAACAAAAGGTCGCGAAGTGCGCGAAGGAAGGCAGAAAAATACAACGCCGATTCAATTTACTTTTGTTCCCTGTTGAGTCCCTGCCTTGAGCAATAATCCCTACGCGTCTCCTGTCGTTCCATCTGCGGTGCCTTCTGCCGCGGCGCCGACTAGCCATCCGGCCGGGTTCTGGTTTTTCTTTTGGGGAGAGTTCGCCGAGCGCTGCTCGTATTACGGCATGCGGGCGATTCTTTCGCTCTATCTGGTCAATGTGATCCACCTGACCGACGCGCGGGCGACGGCGATGTCGAACGCGTTCAAGATGGCGTGCTTCCTGCTGCCGCTGGCCGGCGGCTTTTTGGCGGACCGGTTCTTTGGCAAATATTGGACGATCGTCGGGTTCTCCGTGCCGTACGTGCTGGGGCATTTTGTGCTGGGGATTCCGCACTTCAGCGCGGTGGTGGCGGCGCTGCTGCTGCTGGCAATGGGCAGCGGCGTGATCAAGCCGAACATCTCCACGCTGATGGGCATGACGTACGATCAGCAGCGCCCCGGTCAGGAACAATTGCGCGGCAGCGCGTTTCGTTGGTTCTACCTGGCGATCAATATCGGCTCGGCCATTTCGATCATCGCGCTGCCGTTGATCCGCAACCATAGCGGCTATGCGGTGGCGTTTCAGTTTCCGGCGTGGCTGATGGTGATCGCGCTGGGAGTGTTCGCCGCCGGCAAGCCGTTCTACGCCAAGGAAGTGCGCGAGCTGACGCCGCCGACGCCGGAAGTGCGGCGGCAGCGGTGGGAGACGCTGCTGGGGCTGTTGGTGCTGTTCAGCCCGTTGATTCTGTTCTGGCTGGCGTACGAGCAGAACGACAACCTGTGGGTGTTCTTCTCGCGGGACTATGTGAACCTGAAAGTGCCAGGGCTCGACTACACGCTGGAGGCGGATCAGTTGCAGTTCATCAATCCGATTTCGGTGCTGCTGCTGGTGCCGGTGCTCAACCTGCTGTTCAATCAACTCGATCCACAGGCGAAAACTTTCACGGCAACGCGCAAGATCACGGCCGGGCTGGTGCTGGGAGCGGCTGCCTCCGGCATCATGGCCCTGGCGGCCGTATTCGTCGGCTCAGCGGGGACGAAGCTTTCGATCGCCTGGCCGGTCGCCGGTTATTTTGTGCTCACGATAGGAGAAGTGCTGGTGTACGGCACCGGGCTGGAACTGGCGTACGCCGCGGCGCCGAAGAATATGAAGGGTTTTGTCACCGGCTGCTTCCTGCTGACGATGGCGGTGGCCAACCTGCTAAACATCCCCTTCTCGCAACTCTACGGCGGATCCCAAACCGCCGCCGCCGGCACGCAAGGGCCAATGGGCGCGGGTACCTTCTTCGCCCTGACCGCCGCACTGCCCGCGGTCGCGGCGGTGGTGTTTTATTTTGTGGGGCGGAGGTTTGAACGCGGGGAAGCACAATCGTAGGTCAGGCCTCTGGCCTGACAATTGCCGTTAAAACAATGTTGCGATGTCAGGCCAGAGACCTGATCTACGGAAATACTATCGCGGGAAATGCTCTGGTCCCGCATGCATCAGGCGGACCATGATCTCGCAGTTGGGCAGAGACTGCTGGAGCTTTTTTAGCCCTTGCTCGGTGACGCGGGTGTTGTTCACCGATAACTCCTCCAATTGACCGAGCGCCGCAAGGTGTTCCAGGCCAGCGTCCCCGATCTGATTCTGTCCAAGGTGAAGCGTTTTGAGATGCTTAAGCTGGGCTAAATGCTTTAGGCCGTTGTCGGTGATGCCTGTTTGCAGGAGCGACAATCTCGACAACTTCGGAAGCGCCTTGAGATTTTCTAGTGAATTGTCGGTTATCTTTTTTCCCGACAAGGAAAGCTCCTCCAAGTTCTTGAGTTCCATTAAGCGACCAACCCCGCTATCAGTAATCGATCCTCCCATGAGAGCCAAACATTTCAACTGCCGAAGTTTAGTTACCTCCGGCAGCCCTTCGTCGGTGATATCGGAGCCATTGAGACTTAGATCTTCCAATTGCGTCAGACCGCCAATCCACTTTAGGTCCGAGTCCGCAATGGAATCCGGCAGGTTGAGCTTCCGGAGGTTCTTCGCGTCCTGAATAGACTTCAGACCCGCGCCCGTCACGTTACGGGCCCAATAGAGATCCAAGTCCCGCAGGTTCGGCATTCCTTTCAAATACTTCAAATCGGAATCGCTGAATTCCTCCCCGTCTCCCTTGATCGCCTCGACCAGCACGTCGGCGCCAATGGGTATGCAAGGTGTCGCGTTGTATCGCGCATGGTGCTTGAGATAGGGGTCTCCCTGGAAGAAAACCTGCGATTTCCCGCTGAGAGCCTTGACGCCTTGGCACGCCGTTTCAATCTCTTTGGGAGTTGCCCCGGCCCAACGCTGCTGGGCGTCTGCGAGGGCGGCAAGATCATTGATGATGGTCGCTTCCAGTTGTGCCCTTTGCATCCGGTCTTTCACCTTCGGCAAAGAAGACCGGGCATTTTCCAATAACACCTTCGCTTCGGGTAGCCGCAGTTCCCGCAGCAGTTTGTCCCCCTTGGTAACCGAAACCTCCGGTTCTTCGGGCTGCTTGTCTTTACCTCGAACTTTGTCTTCAAACCACCGCTCGACTTCCACCTGCAAGAACATGCGTGCTGCGAATAGTCGGGTCGACTCGTTCTTGCCGTTCTGCAATACCAATCCCAACGCCACTCGTTTGGGCCAGATGTCGTATTCCACACCGTCACCTGACTTGAAATAATCCGCGATGGGTTCGATAACGCTGGCGTCGTCAAGTGCGCCGTGTGAGAGCTTCGCGGCTCCGATGGCCCCCCAGAATCGCAATAGCGGAGAACCATCCGCGCGTGCCACATCGAGCAGGGGCTTTGCGGCACGCATGTCCTCGAAATCCGCCAAGGCTCGGGCTGCACCTGCCCTGGACAGCCAGGGCTCGCTCTTGTTGGTCAGCACGGCCAACAACGGCTCAACGGCACGCTTGTCCTTCAAGGCCCGCAAACCTTCAGCAGCACTGCACCGGACATGTTGTGGAGCGGTTCGGTCTTTTAGCACCGCCAGAAACGGCGACAGGGCGCGAGGGTCACGAAAATGTGTCAGATCCCAGGCCGCCGCGGAGCGATTCGGACCATCCTCGCGGGTGTTTTGCAGCACCTCCATGAGAGGCGGCACGAAACGCGGATCCTCCAGTCGCCAGAGCTTGTGTAATGCAGCATTTCGAACGGTCGATTCTGGATCCTTCAAAAGCTTGATAAATGCTTCGACGGCCCGCTTGTCAGGGTAGTTGCTGAATCGATCAGTCGCTAGTTTCCGAACTTCGGCGTCTCGATCTTGAAACGCTTGAATGAGCGGTTCGACCACGCTTGGAGAACTGCACGAAGAAAGCGCCCAGGCTGCCCTGCGTCGGACCTTCGGATCGGGGTTGTGCAATAGGCCGTCGATAATCTCTTTCAACAATTGTCCGCTGGGATCCGATGCCTGCCCGGCGTCGGGATTCCAGTGTTGCACGTCGGGCTCTGAGCCGATGATGGCGACGACGAGTAGTACGACGGCCATTCGTTATGCCTTTCGTGGCTATTGCTACACTTGGGAAGAAATTGTTCAGATCTCTGGCCTGGCATATTCTTGCTTTGAGCCGAACGCGAAGCAATTGTCAGGCCAGAGGCCTGACCTACTTCCTGACCTACTTTCCCACCCACGCGTCCACTGTCTGCGCCGTCGCCTTGCCTCCCTCGGCAAAAAACGCGACCTTGTACGGCCCCGCGGCGCCCAGCGGCACGTCGGTTTGGATCCGGCCATTGACGTAGAGTTTGGCAGTGTCTCCTTCGACGTAGACGCGCACGACGTAGGCCGGCTGGTCCGGGCGGCGGACGTAGGGGGCCTGCGCGGCGCCGGCGGACAGCGTGTTGTCGGCGAAGGCCACTTCCAGTGGCTTGGCTCCTACGGCGGCGGGTGTGAAGCGCAGGCCGCAGCGACGGCTGGTGCCGGGGTCGATCGTGGCCAGGATTTCGGTGCCGTTGGCGACCGCCAGGTTCAATTCGGCGGCGCTGTTGTCGGCGGCGACGTCGTGCTGGGTGAGCGCGGCGCCGGTGCCCGCCTTGTGCGTCGACTCGTGTGCCCGGAACAGCGCGCAGCTTTTCGAGTGATAGTCGGCCGTCTTGCATCCTAGGCAGCGGTTGATGATCTGCTCGCCGGAGTCGGTGACGTTGAACAGCCGATACGGGCCGCGGAGGTTCATCGTGGTCACCCCTTTGATGCCGTGCCGGCTGATGTCGAGGTTGCGGTGCGAGTGGCCGCAAATCAGCATGTCCACCTTGTGCTTGCGGGCGATGTCGTAGAACCGGCCGTCTTCGCTGTCGACGCAATGGGCGAACACGAGCACCCGCGTGCCGGGGGCCAGCTTCGCCAGGTCGGCTTCCAGCCAATCGCACGCCACGTCGGGCAGCCCAAGCTCCAGCTTGCCGTCGACGATCTTCATCCAATCCAGCCCGACGAAGTGGACGCCCGCGTAGTTGAACGACCAGCGAATCGGACCGAGATACTTGGTGAACGTGCCGTTGCCGGAGAGTTCGTCCATCTTCTTCCAACTGGGCGTGTGGATGCCGACGACGTCGTGATTGCCGACGCAGTGAAACAGCGGAATGGGAAACGCCCGGGTGTAGTTGCGGATGCCGATGAACTCCGCGTCGGCAGAGTCGAGGGCGGCGTAACCCAGGTCACCGGTGAAGATGCACAGCTTCACCTCGTCGCGCATGGCGCCCATTTCGTTGCGAAACAGACGCGTCGAGTCGCCGCCGAGGCCGTCGTGCGGGTCGGTCCCCTGGGCGAACGTGAACGGAATCTTCTGTTCGTCTTTACGCAACAGGAAATCGACCGACTCTGTGGACTTCAAATCGGCCGGCTTCATCTCGGAAAATCGCCGATAGGAAACCGACGACGGCCAATGCCCTGAGGGCCAGCTTAGCGCGATTACCCTGGACGGCTGAAACGGGATCACCGGATCATCGGCCACTTTGATCTCGTACGCGCCGTCGGCCCCGGTGCGGACCACCTGCACGCCGTCGCTGACCGCTACGTCGACTAGGCCCGGCTCGCCCGGGTCGTGCAGGCCGTTGGCGTTGGCATCGAGCCAGACGTGGCCGCGGATGGTTACTGGCGCGGCGTCAGCGGCGATCGCGGGGGAGTCGGCAACGACCAGGGATAACAGAAGTCCAGAGGCGAACACTAGATTTCGATGCATGGTGGGTGACCCGTGAGTGGGGAGATCAAGTTAGTGTAGCTATGACGTCGCATTCAATCAGCCGCAGGGCGCTAGCCCCCGGTTATTTCGTGGTGAACCGGACGCTAGCGCGTGCCGGCTGATGCTTTCACGCAGAGCGTAGTGAGCGGAGGGTGAGGTCTACGGTTTTCTCGCTACAAACGTCTTCTCATCAATTACCTTGCCGTCCAGGTCGTACACTTTCATCACGCACTTGTCGCCGTCGACTTCGAACAGGCAATAGTGCAGCACGGCGGCGAAGACTTTGGAGTAGGGGTTACCTGCGGCACCCGCGGCGCTTTTGCCTCGGCCGGGGGCGCCGGCGCCGCCGGTGGTGATCGACGTCACGCCGATCTCGGCAGGCGGCTCGTTGCGCTCGTAGTTATGATCGTGGCCGGCGAGCAGGGCCGTGGCGTGATATTTGGCCAACAGAGGCATGATGGAGTTGCGCATCTGCAGCATGGGGCGCTCGTTTCCTTTGCCGTGGGCGCCGGAACTCCAGGCCGGATAGTGATTGGCCAGGAAGATAAACTTTTCCTTCGACGCGGCCAGCACCCCTTCCATCCATTTGTAATTCGGCGAGCCTTCGGTCCAGACCTGGGCCCCTTCGATGCCGATCAGCAACACCGGGCCGACCGCTTGAGCCCAGTTCGCGTTTTCCTCGCGATCGGCCGGCGTGTAGAACAGCTTCAAGTACGCCGGGGCTTCGAACTCGTGGTTGCCGGGAGCGGGGTAGAACGGCACATGCTTCATCAGGCTGCTCGCCGGGGTGAAGAATCCGCTGTCCCACAGTTCGTCGTTGCGGCCGTCGTACACGAGGTCGCCATTGAACACAAGCAAGCTGGGCTGGGCTTTTTCAATCGCGGCGGCGACCAGGGCCCAACGCTCCGGATGACTGCGGCAATCGCCGGCCGCGACGAACCGCA
>JAIOQB010000054.1 GCA_021413585.1 Planctomycetia bacterium | reverse complement strand
GACGTAGCGTGGGTGCTTGCACCCACGGAGTGTCGAACTAATTCCGTGGGTGCAAGCACCCACGCTACAGCAGGCTCTCCAGCAACAGCCGGATCTTGCGCATCTCGGCGGCGTGCTCGACGTCTGGGAGCGGCTGCACGTGGATCGAGAGTGCCCTGTCGTAGCCGACTTGGGCCAACTGCGTGACCAGGCGGCCGTACTCGACGGCCCCTTGGCCGATGCGCACCTGAAGCTGGTTCTTGCTGGTGTCGCGAAGCTGCACATGGCAGACGTACTTGAGCAGCTGGTCGTAGTTGCCCTGGTTCGTGCGGCCGTAGACAAAGTGGCTGGGGTCGAGCGTGACGCCGAGCCCTTTGACGTTGTCGCACAGCACGACCACCGTGTCGGCGTCCTGCGTGACGCGGCCGGTCTCCGTCTTCACGCCGACGACCACTCCTTCGGTCGTGGCCAGGGCGACCAGTTCCCGCAGGCGTTCGACTTCGGCGTTGAACGGCGTGCCGAGTTCCGCTCCGGGCACGGTGATGGCCACGACTTTGATCGCCTTGGCCAGCCGGCAGCAGGCGGCGAATTGCCTGTAGTACTCGTCCCCCTCGGCCGCGATGTCGACGCTGAACGCGACCGGCGTGAGGCGGTACGTCTGCCGGCAGCGCATCAGCATGTCGTCGTAGTGGTTGGCCACGTCGGAGGGCTTGAGTTGGTTGGAATGTTCGTGCAGCGAGATTTCCACTCGGCTGAACTCCAGGTCGACCAGCCGGGAGAGCGCCGCATCGACGGGCAACTCGGGAAAACAATCAGTCGAGGCAGCCACAAACACGCCGACGCTCCTTCTATCGTTGTTACGCTGGTTTCGTTGTTGACGCTGGTAAATCTAGGGTGTGGACCGGGTAGCTTACCCCCGGCAGGCACCTTTGGGCAACACCGATGCCCGCGCAGTAGGTCCCATCTGCCGGGACGGGAACTTAGGTGCGATGTCAATCGGCGACTAGTTCAAGTCAAGCCCGGCAGGCGGGACCTACTTGGGCCGCTTGCCAGCATCAAACCGCGTCGGGGGGGTTGGCCATAGGATTTTTCCGCCAGGGGCCCTAGAATGACCTTTCCGCCGCCCGCAGCGTAAGCGGTGCGAATAAAAACTCTTTCTATCAATTTCAACTTGCAGTCATATTAGGGAGCCACGGCCATGAGCACCGACCATCCGCAATCAGGTTCTTCACTGCCGCCGCGGCCGAATCCAGGGTATGTTCCGGCCACGATCGCCGGCCCCGCGCCCACCACGCGGATTGTGCTCGAGCAACCCGGCGGCGGGCTGCGCAAGATCTTCATGTCGCTGTTGATCACCGGGTTGATCATCTCGGTGCTGTTCAACTTCGGCCTGTTCAACGCCTATCACAGTTATTTTCAGGATGAGACGGGCATTCAGGAAAAATATCACTCCGGCTCGAAGCTGGCCACGGATAAGATCGCCATCATCACGCTGAAGGGGGTGATCATGGAGGGAGACGGCTTCGTCAAGAAGCAGATCGATCGGATCAGCGAAGACAAGAGCGTCAAGGCCGTGGTGCTGCGGGTCGATTCCCCCGGCGGCACGGTCACCGGCAGCGACTATATTTACTACCACCTGAACAAGCTGCGAGTGGACAAAAAGATCCCCGTGGTGGTGAGCATGGGGAGCCTGGCGGCCAGCGGCGGCTATTACGTTTCGATGGCGGTGGGCGACGGCAAGGACACGATCTTCGCCGAGCCGGCCACCTGGACGGGCTCGATCGGCGTGATCATTCCGCACTACGACGTGTCGTCGCTGCTGAAGGATTGGAAGGTGGCGGACGATTCGATCTCGAGCAAGCCGCTCAAACAGATGCTCAGCCCCACGCGGCCCCCAAGCGAAGAGGCACAGAAGGTGGTGCGCGTGCTGGTTGACGAGAGCTACGCCCGCTTCAAGGAAGTGGTGGCTTCCGGCCGCCCTGCCCTGCGGGACGACGCGAAGCTGATGGACGCGGCGACCACCGGCCAGATCTTTTCCGCCCAGCAGGCGCTCAAGCTCCACCTGATCGACAAGACGGGTTACCTGGACGACGCGATCCAACGTGCCGCCGATTTGGCGGGCACGAAGGTCGACGACGTCCGCGTGGTTGACTACCACCAGCCGCAGTCGCTCAAGGACGCGTTGTGGGGCGGCTCGCAATCGAGCGAGTCGGCTTCGCAACTGAGCATGCTGCTGGACATGACCGCGCCGCGGGCGTACTTCCTCTGCACCTGGCTGCCGGCGGTGTGGAATTCGCAGCGGTAAGGCTGTCGGCTGTCGACAAAAGCTGTCGGCTATCGGCTATCGGCTGTCAGCTAATTGCTGGTGCGAGTCGACGGAACCAACCAGGCCGTCCCTGGTTTTCGCCTTTTTCCGTGTGCCACTGGCTTTGCCAGTGCTGGCGCAACCAACACGGTTTACAGGCGTCGTGCCGCAATCCGTGGGGGTACATTTCGCGGCTCGTATGGCGACGCGCGTCATGGGCCGCCGCCGCGTCCGCCCGGGCCGCCTCCCGGTTTTCTGGGCCCGCCGCCGGGGCCTCCTGGTCCGCCACGCTCTGGCGGGCCATCATCGTCATCGTCAGGCCCGCCATGCTCTGGGAGCCCTTCGCCGCGGCGCATTCCATCATGACGTGGGAAGCCTCGGCCCGGTCCGCCGGGGCCGCCATGCTCGGGGCCGTGTTCGGGGCGACGTCGATCAAAGTCGGGCGGGCCGTGCGGGTCGGGGCCACGGCCGTCTGGTGGTGGCCCGCGATCGAAGCCCGGCGACTCGAGGTCGGGACGATCAGACAGATCGTCCGGCGCGCCGCGCAGGGCGGCCGCCCTTTCGCGGGTTTTGGCCCGTTGATACCGCACGCGCAGCTCCTGCAGGAATTCCTCGCGCGGCAGGTGCTGCAGGTTGTCTCGCTCGTCCTTGCTCATCCGCTCGTGGAAGTATCGCCACAGCTCGTCGTCGGTGGCCGACGTTCGCCGCGTGAGCATCGTCTCGGCCAGCAGCGGGAAGAGTTGCGGCGATTGCTTGGTGGCGTCGCCGCCAGCTTCGATCTTGCGGCGAATATCCTGCGGCAGCACCGGCCCGATTTCTGAGAGCAGGCTTTTGGCGAGCACGTTCCACTGCTCTTCCGGCTTGCCCGTTTTGTCCATCTGCTCGCGCAGCGGCGGGGACAGCCGCTGCTTCAGTTCCGCCAGCGCCTCGGGCGAGACGGCCGGGTCATGGCCAAAGCCGTTGCGCTGCCAGTGCTGCAGCGTGGCGAGCATCAACAGCCGCCGGCGAGCGGGGGCCGTCGCTTTCTTGTATTCGGCCCGCGCGCGTTCCGGCAGCGAGGCGACCACCTGAGCTTCACTGCGCTCCGCCTGGGCAAGCGTCCATTCCGCCACCGTGCGGAAGTCGGCCATCACCTGCGGCCGGACCAGCTTCTTCGCCGTTTGCTGCCGCAGCGCGGTGACGCGGGCCAGTCGTTCGTCCGGTTTGAGCCCACGCAGTTCCGAGCGCCGGTCGGGGGGCAGCGTCATCAGCCAGCGGGCATAGCGAATCAGCACTTCGTGCAATTGCTCCGCGCGGGGATCGGCTGCCAGTTGACGATCGAGTTCCTGCAACCGCTTTCGATTTTCAGGAGCGAGCGATTCCAGCCGCTCGCGCTTCTCGGCCAACTGCTTCTTTTGCAGCGGCGAAAGCCCCTCGATCCACGCCTGCCGCTCGGCCGGGGTGGGGCCGATGCGGGGCGTCAGGGGTAATTCGTCGGCGCCGGCCAGTTCCCACTGCGCCGTGACGAATAGCCCCGATTTGTCGAGCTGCCGCAAAAAATCCACGCTGTCGATCTGCTGGTAGTAGTCCAGATTGTCCAACAGCGGCAGATCGGCCAGCAGTCGGGCGTCGGCGTCGGGGGCCACGCCGGCGCGCGATAGCAACGCCGCCGCGCCGGCGACCATGCCAAAACCCAATAGCAGGGCCAGCAGCATGCTGCCCGCGCTGAGGACCCAGCCGCGGACGTACTGCCGGGGCCACTGCTGCCGCTCGCGCTGCATTTCGTCGGCCGCGCGGACGGCGACGATGCTGACCGTGGTGGCGGAGAGCTTGGCGTCGGGCTCGGTGCGCGGCAATTCGTCGAGCAGCCGCCAGGCGCGCTCGAACTGCTGAAGCTGGCTGCGGAACTGCGGATCGGTGGCGAGCCGCTCTTCGACCTCGCGGCTGTCCTCGGCCGACAACTCGCCGTCCAAATAGGCCACGATTTCCTCGCGGACTTTCTCTGGGTCGGTGATGGGAGGCCGGGTGGAGGTCATGAGGAGAGCGAGTTAAGTGTGAATGCGTTAGAGGGTGCTTGTGCTATGGTGTGTTGGATGCCGGCCGTTCGCCGGTTTCTAAATACGGAGTGAGCACCTCCCGCAGCGCCGCGCGGGCACGCGAGAGCAGCGACTTCACCGCCTGCGGCGACAGTTCCATCACCTCGCCGATGTCCGCATAGCTCATATCTTCAAACTTCGAGAGCAGCACGGCCAGCCGCTGCCGCTCGCTCAAGGCGCTGACCGCCACGTTGACGATGTCGCGCATTTCGGATTTGTCCAACTGCCGCGTCGGCATCAGGCCGCTGGCGGCCAGGGCCATCTGGTCCAACGGGTTGGCGCCCATGGGCCCGCTCTCGCGCCCCTCGACGTTCACCTCGCGCCGCCGCGACATGCTCCGCCGGGCGTTGGAGGCCACATTGTTGGCGATGGTGAACAGCCAGGTGGAAAACTTCGCCCCCGGTTGGTAACGCTTCCGCGAGCGGTACACCCGCAGGAACACGTCCTGGGCCAGGTCTTCCGCCAGGTCGCGTCGGCCGCAGAGGTGCTCGAGCACCGTCAGCAGGCGGGCCTGATAGCGCAGCACCAACTCCTCGAAGGCGGCGGCATCGTCGTCGCGCACCTGGAGCATCAACCGCACGTCGGGATCGCGCAGGTCGTAAGCCTGAGCCGAAGATTCACCGAGCGCCAACAACAGTCCTCGCCAGGGTGGGAAAACACGCGACCATCTTGAGTCTATTCGATGGCTTTGCCACTGGCCAGCGATGGCTTTGCCACTCATCAGTATGAGGAGTAAACCCCGCGGAAAGGCCGTGGTTTCGGCAAATAGGAGGCTGTCGGGCGGGAGAATGAGTTTCTGAGCGAGGCCGGCAGCTTTAATGGATGCCCGATTGGTACTTATGGACGCTAGATTGGCCGAATGGCAGGCCCTTGCCCAGTTAGGCTGTATCTCAATCTCATTTTGATCGCATTGGAAAACCCTCCGTTCGCATGAACTGCGCGTCCGGCATTTCGCCAGCAGTGGCCGGCGGAACAACAATTGTAGCGATATTTTTTCCGAACGGATTATGCGTTTTCGACAAGATTATTTGGTCTCCAGTAAGCCACCACAATCGGCTTTCACCGCTGCGTGTATAGCCTAGTATCCCGTACCGGCGACCTTGGACCCATTGAACTTCCTCTAACGCTTCCGGATTTTGCAAGTGGCGCGTCGCGACGTAGTCCAAATAATAGTGGTACTGACGCATAACGACAGTTCGACTGCCTGTGTCAGCAACTATTGCCACCCATTCGAGATCTGTCGCATTTTCAAATCTAACTCGCACCAAATCGGCGGGCGTAATGATGTTGAAGGTTCGAGCAAGGAAGTACAATAACGCGACAGAGCCGACAATAATAAGCACCAGGTAGCGGCGTCGCGGAGGGGATCTGCTCACGGGATCGGAACTTGGTTTTTCTTCGCTTCGTCTCGCAACCATCCTTCAACTCCTGGACTTCCCGGACTGCTAATGTCGTTGCCAATATCTTCATGCAGGAGATTGAAGACTGCGGATGTGACACTCGTCTTGCTTCCCATTTGCGGTACCAGACGACTTTGCCCGAATATAACTGTGCCAAGTGCAGTTCGCCCTGTTGCGAGAGCGGTCGCAACATATTCGACATTGGGCGGTATTGTCAGCGTTGCGCCCTCCCCCTCAGGTGTTCCCGTCGCGACGGTGTCAATTAATCCCATAAAGCGAACTGATACCGGTACAATGCGCCAGGCGCGGGTTCTCGTGACACTTGTGATGGTTGGTGGAGCGCCAAAGACAATGTCCAAGCATGAGCGAGCTTCCGTCGTCACAACACATTGTTTCGTGCAGCGACACCCATGGAGATTTAATGTCTGGGCAACTTTGTACGCCGTATATGCACCCCATGACCATGCAATGAAATCCACAGGTTCCTGCCCATGAGGGAAGGTCACGCCGCCGGGAAATTTGGCGCAGTCAAGGTCGGCGCTTTTACACACCGCATCACAAATGGCAACGTAGGCCTTCTCCATATTTCTAGCGCGTTCGTCAGTGAGTATTACCTTTCCTGCACCAATGTCAATTACGAGAAGCAACTTGGGGCCTGTATACTTTGCATACAGCGATTGGACGACATTGCGAGCACCAACAGGCTGTCGAAGACCGTCCATGAAGATTCCGATCAAACCGGTCGGATCGAACCAGTTCAATGGACTATTCTTGCAATAGGCATAGAGGTTTTGTTCAAGGAAGCGTTCGAGCGGATCCTGACTGGTCCATCGCGCGATGTTCGGTTGATAGGGACGATGTCGTACGTCGTAAGTCCCCAGTTCTTCATCCCAGTAATAACCGTGCTTTCCAAGCCACCGGAACGGATTCGTTGTAGTGCCCGTGGTCGCAATCTGGTTACCGCAGGCATCGTAGGAATAGCTGTCCGTAACGGCGCCGGTTTCATCCGTCAGCGCCACCGTTGATCCCAATCCGTCGTAGCGGTGAATACGCGTTTCCCAAGAAGAACCGTTCCACCGGCGCTGGGAAATTAATTCGCCCGTGGGTTTCGGATTATACGTATACCGGGCGGTGGTTTGCCCGGTGCCGTCCTTTTCCATAAGGATATTATCGCCATCCCAGATATAGTGCGTAGTGGGCATTGCTAATGCTCCTGAGGCCACGATGGCGGAGAGAATTCGACAGCGTCAAACCGCGCAATTCAGACTGCGGCCCGAACTTGGATTGGCGGTCTCGTCGTCGCAAATAATGTGCGACAAAAGTCGCCGATGAAATTAGCGAGCCGGCGCTCAATATAGGAGTGCGCAGCACATAGTCAAGAAATTTCTGAGAAACAGACATTCGCCGTCCTCGAAGTGGCTACGCGGCTTCTCTATTTTGCCGCCCCCGCCATCGGCTTCGCCGCTTCCGGCGCGTATTGCGGCTGGCGGTCTTCCCTTAAAATACCGCCCCATTTTTATCCCCTCGATGCTCCCTCATGCCACTCCGCGGCCGGCGCTCAGCAAGCTCAGTGTGTCGCGGCGCGCGGTCAGCAGGGCGGGGCCGATGGCGGCGATCAGGCACATGCCCAGCGTGATCGCGAAGCCGATGCCAATCGGCTCCCAGGGGATGATCAGCGATGTGACCATGCCGCCGCGCACGTTCACATAGCGGGTAACGCCCGTGCCGCAGTAGCCGGACATCACTCCGAAGGCCAGGCTGAGCAGGCAGGCGGCCAGGCCGATCAGCATTCCTTCCGCGACGATCATCCGCAGGATGCCGCCACGCGTAGTGCCCATGGCTCGCAACACACCCATCTCCCAGCGCCGTGCCCGCACCGATGCAGCCACGGTGTTGACCACGCCCAATGCCGTCACGCCCAGCGTGATCAGCGGCAATTGGCACAGTGCCCAGATAATCCCGCTGGCCCGCTCCTGAATCGCGGCACGAACGCTCGCGGCGGTCTTCGTCTCGACGGCTCGTCCCGGTCCTCGTCCGAATCCGCGGGGCGGGCCTTCGGCTACGTCGCCTCCGTCTCCCTGGGCAGGACCACCAGTGCCTGCGCCGGCAGCAGCCACTGCGCCTGCCCCCGCACCTCCACCGAATCCGCCCCCTCCGCCTCCGGCCCCGCCGCGCCCGAAACCGGCGCGCCGTTCACTCGGATGATCTTTCGCCACCTTCTCCAGCGACTCCTGAACTTGTGCTTCGGTCGCGGTGCCGTCGAGGTTCATCCAGAAGAACGACACGCGGTCGACGCCGAAATCTTTTTTCACCTGCTGGTAGGGGCAGAACATCAATCCCGCGGCGCGTCCGCCGCCGTGGTTGCGAAAGCCGATTTTGCTCATCCAATGCCAGCCGTCCATCGAAACCACGCCCGCGATTTCATACTCGACCGGCTTCTTGGAATCGCGCGGCGGCAACACAGCGAACTTGTCTCCTACATGCAAGCCCGATTCGCGCGCAAAATGGTCGGGCACCAGGCAGTAGCGCCCGTCCTTGAGTTTCTTCGCTGCCTCCTGCCGGTTGCCTTCGACATAGCGGAAGTCGAACATCGGCTTTTTGCCTGCCAAGGCCTTATTGCCCCCCAAGGCCATGTCGGCATCGAAGCCAATCATCACGCAATTGTCCTGGCGGGACGCGGTGGCGCGGACCTTCGAGCCCGTCACGTCCGTGGCAAACTTCACCTGCTCGACCGCCAGCGGCACGCACTGCTCGGCGACCACCCCTTTGATGTGCCGCACTTCGTCGACGTTGCTCTCGGCAAGTCCGCTGGAGAATTTGGCGATCATGTCCGGCACCCACTGGCCCGGCGTAAAGGGTCCGAGCATCGAGTAGCCCCAGGTTTGCATCGTCACAAACAGCCCCAGCCCCAACGTGAGCGCTCCGGTGATTCCCAGCGTCCGCCACAGATTCGTCGAAAGCTGACTCGCCAACAGTTGGGGATGAATCCGCAACAGCCGCGCCAGAATGGGGCCGAACAGCGCTTCGGTCACAAAAATCACGCCCGGAGCCAGCAGCAGAAATCCGATCGCCATCGAGACATAGCCCACCGCCGCGGAAGCCATGTAGCGCATCGTGTCCGGCATTGGCACATAGAAAATCAGCAGCGGGTTCACGGCAATCAGCAGCAGACCGCAGAGCGTGGTTTTCCACGGAAAGCGGCGCACCGGCACTTTGGCCTGCACCGTCATGGCGTCCAGCGGGCGAATCCGGGTGGCCTGCCAGGCCGGAAACAGAGACGCCGCCAGGGCGCCGCCAAACGCGCAAGCACCCGAGAGCAGAATGCACCACGTTCCCAGCGTGGCTCCCTGCTCCAGCAATTCCGGATGCCAGCGACTCAAGACCTTCAGCATTCCCCAGCCCGCCAGCAAGCCGCCCCCCCAGCCGATCAGGCCCAAGCCCAGGCTCTCCAGGACCAGCATCAAGCCGATCTGGCTTTTGGTCAGCGCCACGGCGCGCAACATCGCGAACTGCCGGATTCTTTCGTGCACTCCCATGCTGAGCGTGGTGAAAATGATAAACAGCGCTGCCAGCAGCGAGATGCCCGTGGCGGCATAGGCCTGCGAACGGACCCCTTCGAACGTGGTGCTTTGATCGATCTCCTGGGAGACGTCGGCCTGGGTTTGCAGTTGAGCGCCGGGGCTGGCCGCCTCCAACTTGGCTGCCCAGTCCTTTTTGAAATTATCCAACTCCCTGCCGTTTTTCAGAATCACCCCGATGAAGCTCGCTTCCGCGGGTTGATCGGTCAGTTCTTCGGCGGTGGCCAGCGTCACAAACAGCGCCGACGTGGCCGGTCCACCGGCCAGAGCTTGCGGGCGCGAGGGAGGCAGGCCGATGCGAAAGCTCGGCCCCGGCAATCGATCGGGCTGGTCGACGATGCCGACGACGGTGACCTGAGCGTCGTCCGCCAATCCGCCCTGGCTAACCAGCACGATGTCTCCCACCTTCACTTGGAACCGCTGCGCTGTTTCCGAGGTCAATACGCCTTCCATGTTGGCGCCGCCATCCGTGCTCAGCCACCGGCCCCCTTTCAAAGGATGCATGGGGCGTGTCGCGTTCGTGCCCACCAGTGTGGGGCCGGCGTTGAACCCGCCGCCCCCCATGCGGACCATTTGGCCGGGGACGACTTGCCCCGGTCCTCCCCCTGGTCCAGCTACGCCCCCTGGGCCCGGTCCGCCGCGCTGCCCGCGTCCGCCCCGCTGCGGGCGTTCCCCGTCCTGAGGCGCTTTGCGCACAGGTTCCACGAGTGGGCGAATCCGGGCCCGCGCCTGGTACATCGGCTCGGCAACCTCCACGCGCGCGTCCGCGGCCAGCTTGGCGACGAGTGCATACGGCAGAGAGCTGCCGCGGCGAAATCCCTCCGTGCGGGCGGGGATGACGATCATCTGGTAGCGACCCAGATAGCCTTCCTCGAACTCCCCGAACTTGCCGGCCAGCGCGTCGTAGCCGCTGACCACCCACACCACCACGCAGGCGGCGGCAATCGTCGAAAAGACGGTCAGGAAGACGCGTCCCGGATGCTTGCGAAGGTGGGCCCACGTCAGCCGCACGACAATCTTCATTTCCGCGAACGACATGGATACCCTCGGATGCGAATCAGTCGGATTCTAAATAGTGTGATGACCGCAGCCTGGAGAAAATCGCGAGCTGGCACCAGTGAGAATCACAAACCGGTACTCACCAGATGCTGGTAATGCGCCGCCAATGCCTCGGTACCCGCGAAATCTCCCGTCGGAAAATCGCTGATCGCCTGGCCGTCTTTCATCACAATCACGCGTTCCGCCCAGATCGCCACCGACGGCTCGTGCGTGACGACGATGATCGTCCGCCCTTCCTGCTCGCACAGTTCCTTCAGCAACCGGCAGATCATCTGCCCGCTGACCGAATCGAGGCTGCCGGTCGGTTCGTCCGCCAGAATCAGCGCCGGC
>JAIOQB010000447.1 GCA_021413585.1 Planctomycetia bacterium | reverse complement strand
GAAGGTCCGCGTCGGGGCGAACTCACCCAGGCGATGGCCGACCATGTCTTCTGTGACGAACACCTTCACGTGCAGCTTGCCGTTGTGGACCATGAACGTATAGCCAATGAACTCCGGCACGATCGTGCAGGCGCGAGCCCAGGTTTTGATCGGCTCCTTGGCCCCCAGCGAAGCCATGCGCTCCACCTTCTCGAACAATCGCGGCTCGATGTACGGGCCTTTTTTCTTGGATCTACTCATTTTTTAGGCTGTAGGTCGGAGGCTGTAGGCTGGAGGTTGGAATCGACGTTCCGGGTTTACTTCAGTTTCAATTGGCCATAGCGGCGGCTGCGGCGGCGGCGGACGATCGAGGCGTTCGAGCCCTCCGGTCGGGCTGACCGGGTGGCGTCCACCCTTCGTCTTGCCTTCGCCACCACCGTGCGGGTGGTCGATCGGGTTCATCGTGGTGCCGCGGACGTGCGGCCGGCGGCCGAGCCACCGCGTGCGTCCCGCCTTGCCGATGACGATGTTCATGTTGTCGGGGTTGCTGGTGGCGCCGATCACCGCCCGGCAGTTGGCCGGAATGCGGCGGACTTCGCCGCTGGGCAAGTTGATCTGGGCCCAATCCCCTTCGCGGGCGGCGAGCACGGCGCTGCAACCGGCCGACCGGCAGAGCACGCCGCCGTTGCCCGGCTGCAATTCGATGTTGTGGATCGTCAGGCCGATCGGAATCGCCTTCAGCGGCAGACAATTGCCGACGTTTGGCGGAGCATCCGGGCCGCTTTCGACTTGCGAGCCGACTTCCAGGCCGTGAGGGCAAAGGATGTAGCGCTTCTCGCCGTCGACATAGTGCAGCAGGGCGATGCGGCCGGTCCGGTTCGGATCGTACTGTACGGCTGCCACCTTGGCGGGAATCCCATCCTTGTTGCGGCGGAAGTCGATCAGCCGGAACGCCTGCTTATGCCCTCCGCCCCGATGGCGGATGGTGATGCGTCCCTGGTTGTTGCGGCCCCCTTTTTTCTTCTTGCGAACGAGCAAGCTCTTTTCGGGGCGACTGCCAGGCGTCAGCTCCGCGAAGTCGCTCACGGTCGCGCCGCGGCGGCCGGGGGTCGTCGGGTTGTATCGTCGCACGCCCATCGTAGTCTTTCGTGGAAGCTGTCGAGACGTTTGATGCTGAAACAGTAAACCGTTGATCGTTAAAAGCGCCGCCGTAAAACCAACCCCGTAAAACTAACGCTGCTTAGAAGAAGTCAATCCGGAATTCCGGATCCAGTTGCACGATGGCCTTCTTCCAATCGCGGGTGGCTCCTGCCCGGAACTTCGAGCGGCGCGGCTTGCCGCGGCGATTCTGCGTCCGAACCTTGTGAACCTTGACGTTGAACAATTCCTCGACGGCGTGGCGAATGTCGTACTTCGTGGCCAGCACGTTGACCTCGAAAGCATACGCATTGTTGCGCGTCGAGCGGTGCATTCCCTTTTCGGTCACCAGCGGACGGAGCACGATCTGGTGCGGCGGCAGCTCCAACGATTGCCGGCGCTTCAGCGTCGAGTGCATTTGGGCCATGGCTTCAATCCCGTCTACAAGTTCCGAAAATTCCGACTCGTTTGAATCAAGTGACTACTTTGTTTGCCGCAGCGTCGCGCTATTGCTTCTTCGCTTTCGCCTTGGTCGCCGTTGCCGCACGCTTGGCGCGGCGGCCGGTTCCGGCGGCGGCTTTGTCCGCCTTGCCTTCCTCGACGCCGGCCTTCGCTTTGGCCCGGATCGCGTCCAGGGCACCCTTGGTCATCAGCAGCCGGCGAGGGGTCATCACCGTCAACGCGTTGAGGTCCGCCACCGGCGAGATCGAAACCCCGGCGATATTGCGGGCACTCTTGTACACCACCACGTCGTATTGCTCCGTGGTCACCAGCAGGCTGGCTCCATCGCAACCCAGCGCCTTGATGATGGCCGCCATGTCCCGCGTGGTGGGCTTGGCGAAGTTGAGTTCGTCGATCAGTACGATCTGGTCGTCGCGGAGCTGTGTGGCCAGGGCCATGCGGGTGGCCACTTGGGCCGACCGGCGGGGCAAGCCGACCGAAAAATCGCGCGGACGCTTAGCGAAAATATGACCGCCGCCACGACGCACGCCGCTGCGGCGCGAGCCGGCCCGCGCGTTGCCGGTGCCTTTTTGGCGATACATCTTCTTCGTCGAGCCGCGGACGTCGGCCCGGCTCTTCGAGCGGAAGGTTCCCTGGCGATCGTTTGCCTGGTACGTCACCACCGCCTGGTGCAGCAGCCGCTTGCTGATGCGCGGAGCCAGCTCCTTGGGGTCGATCTCGTACGTCCCCACTTGCTTGCCGGCGCGGTCGTGGATTTTCAAGCTGGCCATGGTCGTTACCGAATCGAAAGTTGCAATTTGAATTGTTTAGCCGCGATCCGCAGGGGAGCGCGTGGATGTTGTTTCGCTTGTTTTTCTTGCCGCGTTGTTTCTCTTACAGCGTATTCGTCTGCAGAACCATCACATATCCGCCGTTCGGTCCCGGCACCGCGCCGCGGACCAACAGCAGGCGATTCTCCGCATCGACGCGCACCAGCTTCAGGTTGCGCGAGGTGCGGCGCGAGTTGCCCAACTGGCCGGGCATCCGTTTGCCTTTGAAAATACGGCCCGGGAAGGTGCGGCAGCCGGTGCTGCCCATGTGGCGGTGGCACTTCTTCACGCCGTGCGTGGCCCGCTGGCCTTTGAAGTGATGCCGCTTGATGACGCCGGCGAAGCCGCGTCCCTTGCTGGTGCCAATGACATCGACCGACTTCACTTCCGCGAAGCTATCGACCACGATCGGCTTGCCGACCTCGATCCCCGCGGCGGCGATACCTTCGGCACTGACGCGGAACTCGCGGATGTAGCGTTGCGGTTCGCAATCGGCCTTGGCGAGGAGTTGAATGCCGTCGGCGGCCCGTTTTTTGGCCCGTTTGCTGTCGAGCTTGGCCACATGGCCCCGCTCGCTGCGGCTGGCGGCGTGGCGCGGCTTCTTGCCGCCGCGACGCTGGGGACGGGTTTTATCGAGAAACCCGATCTGAATGGCGGAGTAGCCGTCGCGCTCCGACGTGCGCACTTGCAGCACGGGGCACGGGCCCGCCTCGATCACCGTCACCGGCACGGCCTCGCCTGAGGCTTCAAACACCTGAGTCATCCCGACCTTGCGGCCGAGTATTCCAATCGCCATGGCGACAACTCCCTCGTGCAGACCCACCATGCGTGGGTCGTTCGGTAACGTGATTTGCCGTACAGGAACTCGGGACTAAACGCCGCAGTGGACGCCCCGGTTTACCCGCCCGGCTTCCATCACCATAAATTATTTGTGTCCAAAACCTTGTGGGTCTGGTTAAGCTTCTAACGACTCGACGCTTTGATCTTGATATCCACGCCCGCCGGCAGGCTCAGCTTGTTGAGCGCTTCGATCGTCTTGGCGGTGGCCTGGACGATGTCGATCACCCGCTTGTGCGTGCGGATTTCAAACTGCTGGCGAGCCTTCTTGTCGATGTGCGGGCTGGAGAGCACCGTGTAGCGCTCGATCCGCGTCGGCAGGGGAATCGGGCCATGCACTTCGCTGCTGGTGCGCTTGGCCGTATCGACGATCTCTGCCGCGCTCTGGTCGAGCACGGTGTGATCGTAGGCTTCCATCCGAATGCGAATAATTTCTTGCGACTTGGCCACGGTACAACAATTCCTTCGAGGACGATTCCGCTGCGAGGGCGAAATCCCGCCGATAAGCGGGCCGCCTGCACACCTGGACACGCTTGCCAGATAGGTCCGGCAAAGGGGCAAACCACAGATCATAGGACAAACCGGCCGTTTGTGTAAAGGGGGACTGAAAGCAGTATTTCAGTCTTGGGGAGGCTGCCGGGAGGCTGTCGGCTATTGGCTGTCGGCTGTCAGCGGGAAGGCTGGAAAATGCGGGCATTTTGCGGGTGGGCGGGCCAGCTTCCTGGGTGGCTGAGGCAACGCCCCAGGGCCTACCGGGCGAAGGGAGCATTCGGATAGGCCGGCGTTTGTGCAATGACGCTGACGGATCGCGAAAACGCGAAAGAGCGAAAGCACGAAGACGAAGGTTGTGGACGGAGGCGGCCGCCTTGGCACTTCGAGCCTGGTTTTTCGCGTTTTCGCCCTTTCGCGATTAGCGTTCGTCGGCTACCTGGCTGCGATCCCCTGCCGACAGCCGATAGCCGACAGCCTTCGCCTTGACGCCTGGACGTTACTCGATAAACTGGCTGTCAAATCGGGGGGCCTGGCGAGACATTGTGGGCCGGAGCCTCGATCCCTCGGACGGAAGCAGGCAAGCGTCGTCCCAACCCACCTTTCAAACTCTTTGCCGCGAGACTGCTTGTGACCCGTCGGCGCTGATCGAGCGAGCACGCGGGTTGTGGCATTTCGGTTTTCTTGCGGTCTGACCCTGCGCGCGGTTGCTGGATGCTGCGCCGACGGTTCGCTCAATGCTTGCCGCGAACTTGCTGACCCCAGGAGCTTTCGATCGATGTGCTACATGGATGGAGCAACTATTCAACCTGCGAAACTTGGCTGCCGGTGGTGCGTGCTGATCCTGACGCTGCTCGCGTTGGTCCTCGGCTGGCCGCGACCCGGCTCGGCCACCACGCTGATCTTCGACGACGAGAACGGGAACTACCTGTCGCAGTTCCAGGACTTCGACGGGCAGTTCGGCATCTATGGCAATCGCGTGGCGGCCACGCCGCAAGATGGCTACGCGTACCTGATCGGCACGGAAGGGGCCACGCCCAACGTATCGGCTGCGTACACCACCGGGAATGTCACCAGCGGCTGGGAGACCGGCATTGGCGACTTGTTGCATGCGGCGATTCACTTCACCGGCGGGCCGCCGCTGTTTGAGCTGACGCTCACCGCCGATCCGGGTTTCGTGGTGCAACTGCACAGCCTCGATCTGGCGGGATACCACGGCGATCGCGAAATCGAGGAGTTTCAAGTCCTCGACGGCAACGACGCGCCGCTGTTCGCCACCACGTCGCCGGTGACCATACCCGGCGACCCGGGCGAGCATATGTCGCTGATCTTCGGCACGCCACTGTCCGCCGCGGTGCTCAAGATCCGCATCGATGAAGGGGGCAACGCGACGAACATCGGCATCGACAACGTCCTGTTCAGCCAGGAGATTGAAAGCTCGCCCGAGCCCTCGACCGGAATGCTGGCCGTGGCAGGGCTGGTGGGAGCGGCCGTGCTGGCCCTTCGCCGCCGCAAGTAGCTCCCGCCTGCCGGGCGGGAGCTACATTGCGAAGAGGCGTGCCACTCCAATCGTTCACTAGCCCGAAGCGCAAGCGAGGGACGCAGAGCGATGCCCCTCGCGCGTCGGGCTAGTGAGCGGAATGTTGCAAATCCGAGTGTGGGGAGTCGGGGCTATGATCTACGTGCGATGTGATAAATGCCGGAAGGCGTTCAAAGTGAAAGAAGTGCTAATCGGCAAGGACGTGGCGTGTCCCTATTGTCGCCAGCCAATCACCGTTCCCGCCGAGAGCGCAGAAGAGTTCAACCTCAAGCCGCTGTTGACTAAAGTATTGTCGCTCGTGGGGATCATGTTGGCACTGACGGCAGTGAAAGCCATCTTCTGGTTCATGCGGCAGTGACGCTTGCTCTGCGCAACACTTTCGTCGCGCGGCACGCCGTGGGGCGCCAATGATGGCTTGCCCAACATGCCTGGAAGCGGGACAGCGACATGTCGAAGCAAATCAGCCGTCTGGAGTGTCAAGGATTCCTTGCAGGCGCTCGGCGAGCACCGGCGGGAGCCGGCGGATCCAAGATGCGTCCACAAGTCCGACTTCGATCAAATCCTCGATGTGGACCTGATCTTTGCGTCGAAAAGCTGTGAGCTTCATTTTGACGAGCGGTTCCAATTCGAGCGTCTTGAACTCGCCGGCCGTCCTGGATTCGGCGACGTCCGGAGCCTCCGCGAAGTCTGACTGCCGCACTTTTTCGCCCGCGAACAGTATATGAACTGCGTCGCGTGCTTTTGCGGAGGGGCCGTCCAGAAACATATCGATGCCCGATGAGTGTCGATACACAAAGCCTTTGGCGGCAAGTGTTTCCTTGGCTCGCTCCAGGTCAGCCCGCCGCAACAAAATATCGACGTCCTGCGTGGCCCTGACCGCTGCATCATCGACTTCCCCCACCCACGCCGCCACCGCATTGCCGCCGACGACTGCGTAAGGAATTTGAGCTTGTTCCAATGCGCCAGTCGCCCGGAGCAGTCGATTGCGCACTTTCTCCACAGCGGTCACCATCCTTTCCAAAGCAAGTGCGCTGACGAAGTGTACGCCGGCAATTTCCGCCATGATCGGCCTCCAGGTGGGATTATACCATCCTGGCAACCAAGTCACACACCTTGAAAGCAGCGAGGATATTTCTACACCAATCCCGCCAGCCCGTAGGGTACGCGCAGCGAACCAGAATTCCGGCCTGGACCCGCTGGTACGCTGCGCCGATTGCGCTGCGACCCGCACGCACCCACTCAGCTTCCCCTGTACGGAGTTTTCGCTATGAACGCCAAGCCCAACGCCCCACGCCGCCGCTGGTATCAATTCAGCCTGCGAACCGCGCTGATCGTGATGCTCCTCTCCGGCCCCGCCCTGGGCATGGCCGGCCCGCCGGCGTACCACACGGTACACAATTGGCTGTACCCTCCGCAGGTTCAGAACTTTTATTTTTTCGTCGGCATGTCGAGATAAGCCGGCAGAGGCCGACTGTAGGCGATTGCCCAACACGAGCCTCCGTTCCCTCTGTTTCCTCTTGTTCCAAAAAAGAATTTTGAACAGGAGGAAACGGAGGGAACAGAGTGTTGCACGGCGCGTTGAAAGTTGTTTGGTCGCGGGACGCGCCGGTCGGGGACCGGCGGCTAACGGGCGCTTGTTAGCAGAGAACTCCGTCCGGCTTTATTCCGGCTCCTTCAATATCGCCTGCACCTCCGCCAGAAGTGCCGGTGAAATGTCAGCAGGGAAGTGTTGTACCACCGTCTGGAAGGACTGTTCAAAGTCCGCGCGGAACGCAACGGCCAGCGCCGTGGCCACGATGACCGGCGAGCGGCTCATGCCGGCTCCGCAGCAGACCAGCGTGGGTAGTTCCGCCTCGATCAATCGGGCGACGGCATCGATGGCGAGGCGCAGCACGTCGGGCCCGTTTCCTTCGCCGTCGAGCAAGGGAAACCGCTGGTAGATCAATTCGCGGGGCGGCTGAACGGGCGGCTCCTCGATGGCCAGTTGCACGATTGCCCGAATGCCGTGGGCGAAGATTTGCGGAAAGTTTCGCCCGTCGCCGGCGTTGCCGACCCAGAGAGCGTGTGGCTTGATTTGGTGCATGGTCGTTCAATCGGTCACGGCAGCAAGCATGTAGAGCATGCAACTTCCGCTCCACCTTCCTTCGCGCTCTTCGCGGCCTTCTGTTCAATCTTTATTTGAACAGAAGCTCGTGAAGGTCGCAAAGTTTTTGTTGGGGGGCGCTACGAGTGTTGGACCGTCAAAGGACGCGCCGGTCGGGGACCGGCGGCTAACGGGGGTTGTGCGGCGCCATGGCGGACTACACAAACCCCTCAAGATCCTCCGGCGGGGCCGGCCGGTACGCCGCTGGTTCCATCGTGCAGGTGGCGCGGCCTTGGCTTAGGCCGCGCAGCTCGCTGGCGAAGCCGAACAGGCGGGCGAGCGGGGCTTCGGCGTCGATGATCGTTTGCCGGCCGCGGATGGTGGTGCCCTGAATCAGCGAGCGTTTTTGCTGCAGGTTGCTGATGATCTCGCCCAAGCTTTCCTCGGGGGTGCTGATTTGCAGCCGCATGATCGGCTCGAGCACGACGATGCCCGACTCGCGCAGGCCGCGCTCGAACGCGTCGCTGGCGGCGATGCGGAAGGCGACGTCGGTGGACTCCGCGTCGCGGGCTTCGGCCCCGAGGATCTGCACTTTGATGCGCGTGAGCGGATTGCCGTACAACCCGCCCCCCTGCCCTTTAGCCACCAACTCATCGCGGGCGGTGTCCATCAAGGCCGCCGGCACCTCGGGGACAACTGCGCCGTAGACGCTGACCGGGGCGTGGTCGGCGGCGACCGGCTCCATGCGGATCCGCACCTTGGCGAACGTGTTCTTGCCGGCGATCAGGCGGTGGCATTCGCCGGTGACCTCGACCGGTTTCTGGATTGTCTCGCGGTAGCTGACGCGCGGCTTGTGGACGCGGACCTTCAGGTTGAAGTCGCGCAGCAACCGGTGCTTGATCACTTCCAGGTGCAGCTCGCCCATGCCGCGGATCAGGGCTTGGCCGGTCTCTTCGTTCTCGACGGATTGGAACGTGGGATCTTGCCGCTTCATCAAGTCGAGCGTCTCGGCCAGCTTCTTGCGCTCGACCGACGTTTCGGGCTCGATGGCCATCGAGATCACGGTGTCGGGGAAGGCGATCGACTCCAGCAGAATCGGATGCTGGCTGTCGCAGATCGTGTCGCCGGTGGTCGAGTGCCGCAGGCCGATCACGCCGATGATGTCCCCCGCTTCGACCTGCTTCACCTGGTCGCGGCGGCCGCCCGGCTCGACCTGCCACAACTGGGCGACGTTGTCTTTTTTGTCCTTGCCCGGATTGAAGACGCGGGTGTTCGCCTCGAGCGTGCCGGAGTAGACGCGGACGTAGGCCAGGTCGCCGTGGCGCTCGGCCTCGATCTTGAACACCAGCCCGCAGAAGGGCTCTTTGGGATCGGGGCGGCGTTTTTCGATTTTGTCGGGCTTTTCCGGGTCGGTTCCTTCCACGGGGGGCATGTCGGCCGGGCTGGGAAGATAGTCGGCCACCGCGTCCATCACCGGCTGTACGCCGACGTGATCGAGCGCCGAGCCGCAGAAGACGGGGACCATCAGCCGATGCAGCGTGGCGTTGCGCACCACGCTGCGGATCAGCTCCTCGGATATCGGCTTTTCGTCCAGCGCCACTAGCATCAGCTCGTTGCTGAAATCATAAAGCCGCTCGAGCATCGTGGTGCGCCACTTGGCCGCGCGGGCGTGCTGGTCTTCCGGGATCTCCTGGCGGACGACCTTGCTCCCTTGCTCGTCGGCCGGGAAGGTCAGCAGTTGCATCGCCACCAGGTCGATGACGCCGCGGAAATGGTCCTTCATGTGGGGCGGACCCGCGCCGACGGGGATCTGCAGCGCCACCGGGTTGGCCGGTTCGAGTCGCTTGCGGATTTCCGCCACGACCCCCTCGAAGTCGGCCCCTTCGCGGTCGAGCTTGTTGATGAACGCCACGCGGGGGACGTGGTATTTGTCCGCCTGCCGCCAGACGGTTTCACTTTGGGCCTCGACCCCTTCGCGGGCACTGAACACCACCACGCCGCCGTCGAGCACCCGCAGGCTGCGCTCCACCTCAGCGGTGAAGTCGACGTGGCCGGGCGTGTCGATCAAATTGACCGAGCAGCCTTTCCACTCGAAGCTGATGCAGGCGGAGTAAATGGTGATGCCGCGCTGCTGCTCCTCGGGGTCGATGTCGGTGGTGGTGGTCCCCTTGTCGACGTCCCCCATGCGGTGGATGGCCCCGGCATAGAACAGCATCCGCTCGGTCAAGGTGGTCTTGCCGGCGTCGATATGGGCGATGATGCCGATATTGCGGATGTTGGCTAGTTGGCGGGGCATGGTGTTTTAGGTCGATTCAAGGAGCGAAAAAGTGGCCGGCGTTTGGCTGTCGGCTATCGGCTGTCAGCTATCGGCTTTTTAGTCCTTTTGGCTGACAGCCGATAGCTGACAGCCTTCCCGTGTGTCTCTGTGGTTCAATAAATTTCGTCCGTCAGCGCATGAAAAACGCCGCGGAGCCGTAAAGCCCGGGCGGCGTGATGGTGGATCGTTCTTACCACGCGAAGTGGGCGAAGGCTTTGTTGGCGTCGGCCATGCGGTGGACGTTGTCGCGCTTGGTCATGGCGGCCCCTTCGCGGTTGAAGGCGTCGACCAGTTCGTCCGCCAGCTTCTTGGCCGTGGCGCGGCCTTTCTTTTCGCGGACCGAGCCCAACAGCCAGCGGATGGCCAGCGACTGCTGGCGATTGCGGCTGACCTGCATCGGCACCTGGTACGAGGCGCCGCCGACCCGCTTGCTGCGGACTTCGATCTCGGGCTTCACGTTGTCCACCGCTTTGTGGAACACGTCGATCGGCGGGGTGTCCTTGATTCGCTTCTCGATCAGGTCCAGGGCGTCGTAAAACACCTTCTGGGCGGTGCTCTTCTTGCCGTCGTACATCAGCACGTTGACGAACTTGCTCGCCAAAATGGAATTGTGTACTGGGTCTCCGACGAGCATTTTACGACTGGCGGTAATACGGCCCATGATAATCCTCGCGGCGAAAACGGCGACTATTATGTCATCCGCTGAATGGTCGCCCGCTAAACGGTTGGTGGTTAAGTGGTGATGTGTGAAAGCGTGAATTGTGAAAGCGGGTTAGACCTTCTTAGCCCCGTAGCGGCTGCGGGCTTGCTTGCGGCCTTCGACGCCCAGGGTGTCGAGCGTGCCGCGGACGATCTGGTAGCGCACGCCCGGCAGATCGCGCACGCGACCGCCGCGGACCAGCACGATGGAGTGCTCTTGCAGGTTGTGGCCTTCGCCGGGGATGTAGACGGTGACTTCCTTGCCGTTGCTCAACCGGACGCGGGCGATTTTCCGCAGCGCCGAGTTGGGCTTCTTGGGGGTCATGGTCTTCACTTGCAAGCAGACGCCGCGGCGCTGCGGGCACTTGTCGAGCACCGGC
>JAIOQB010000446.1 GCA_021413585.1 Planctomycetia bacterium | reverse complement strand
GCCGGTCAGGTCTTCGATCGACAGCGGCTTATGGCCGAATCGCCGAATCGACAGCACGGGGCCGGCCAGTGATAGCGGCCGGATGATCGCATTGACGCGCGAGCCGTCGGGCAAGCGGGCATCGACCATCGGCGAAAGTTCGTCGATCCGCCGGCCCACGCGGCTGACCACGCGCGAGATGATTTGCATCAAGTGCTCTTCGTCGGCGAACACGGTGTTCGTTTCCTGGAGCTTGCCAAACCGCTCGACGAAGACTTCGTAGGGGCCGTTGACCAGAATGTCGGTCACGTCGGGGTCTTGCATGTACGGTTCAAGCGGGCCGAGGCCGAACGACTCGGCCAGCAACTCGTCCACCAGCCGCTCTTCGTCCACGGCGGAAAGCATCTCGCCGCGATTTCTTAATAGGGCTTCCGCCAGCGTACGCACGTGGAGCCGCAGCCGGGCGTCGTCGATCTGGCCGATCCGCGACAGATCCAGCGAATCGATCAACTCGCGATGGACGCGGGTTTTCAGCCGCTGGAACTCGGTTTCAAATCCGGACGGCGCGGTTGGCGCGGCCGAACTCGACCTTGGTTCCATGTTGTCCACAGCATCGTCCTCGGCGGACGGATCGTGATATTGGCGATCTATCATCATGGATCAAACACTCCGGCCGAGAGTTTCAACATTACGGGCAAAGCTGGTGAAGCTGCGACTGATGCGCGACAGCCGCGACAACTCGGCCACAGTGCGCCCCTCGTTGATCGCGCGGAGCACGCTCCGCCCGTCGTCGGGGATGGATTGAAAGACCGTGATCCCCAGGGCTTCCTCGATCCGGGCGGCGGTGATTTGGCCCCGACCCGCGCGATTGAGGATCAAGCGGAACCGGTCGCGGGGAATCCCCTGGGCGATGGCCGTGTCCAAGGCCCAGCGGGCACGCCGCAGGGCCGGCACGTCGCTCCGCACCACCAGGCCGACGAAGCTGGCGTGGCGCATCGCTTCGAGTTGGGCGTCGTCCAACGTATGGTCGAGATCGAGCACGGACGTGGGATACATCCGCCGTAGCAGTGTCAGCAGTTGACGCACTCCTTCGCGCGACAGGCGATTGGGCATCTGGCCGCCACCGGACGGATAGCCGGCCTGCGCCAGCACCGACACCCCCGAGCGGTGCGCCACCATGCTGCCGGCAATCATCTGCCGGTCGAGCCGCTCCCAGTTCAGCAGCAGTTCGTCGACCGTGTGCCGCGGCTCGAGGTCGAGCATCAACGCCAGATCGCTTGGCGCGGGTTTCAGGTCCACCAGCGCGGCCCGATCGGTTTGGCCGCCAGCCAATCGCACTGCCAGGTTGATCGCCGTGTTGGAAACGCCAGCGCCGCCGCTGGGGGAATAGATGGCCAGCAACGTGCCGGGCTCGTTGCCTGCCGTTTTGTTCGTCGCACCCAGCGTGGCGATCGCTTCGGCCAATTCTTCGCGCAGCCGGCTTTCGTCCAGCCAATGGCGAGCGCCGGCTCGCATCACTTCGCGGACCATTTCGGCATCGCCGAGCGTGCCGGAGGCGAGGATCGGGGCGTCCGTCACTTGATGGGCATGGCGAATCGCCGACAGAACAGCCTGCCGGCTGCCGTCGCAATGCACCACCACCAAGGCCGGAGCCACGCTGGCCAGCCGCGCGGGCAGGGCGTCGGGCGAGACGACGTCGTCCGCTTCGCAAACGAGTCCTTCGCCCAGCAGGAGCCGCCGCAGGCGGTCGCCATTTTCACGTTTCGTTACGGAAAGTACCACTCGCATCGCACAGTTCCTCACAGCATTGCGTGGAAAGTTATAGCTTGGAAAGTCAGTGTGAACGGACAGTTGTTGGTGTGGCCTATTGCAGCAGGCGGAGCTTGAAAATATACGGGTTGCGGCTGGCCGCCTCGGGGCTGGTCCAGGCGGTGCCGTGGAACACGAAGGCCGGTTCCAGCGTCACCTTGAGTCGTTGCTGCTCGGTCGGTCCACTTTGCTCTTCATCGGTGGCCGAAAGGACGCGCACGCCGACGAAGCCAATCACGTCGACTTGCCCTGAGCTGAGCGTGCGGTAGACGGGCATCGCCCGGCACGGCTGCCGGCTCTGGGCGATCTGATTGAGCAAGTCGGCCAGGGCCTTGGTGTCGGATTTGGTCGGCGATGTGTCGGTCGCCGGCAGGCTCAGCGGCCCCGGATGGGCCGGAGCGGGGCCTGTACCTAGCGGACCCAGCTCGCCGCCGGGCAAATGCTCGGGCTTTACACCCGACGCAAGCTGTTCTTTGATCTTCGCGATGTTCACGGTCACACCGCCGAGATCGACGAGTGCGCCGTTAGCGCCGACGGGGGACGAAGCGTTGCTGGACTTTAGCCGCCAGATCAGTTCGCGAACGCCGTTGTTGTCGGCGTCGGTGCGGCTGTTCCAGGCCGCTTCGCTCACGGCCAGCGGCAGCACCGGGGCCGCGGCTTGCGACGTGGGTCGGAAGCCGATGAGTTGATCGTCGTAGGCGGCGATCGACGTCGCGGTGACGCTGACCGGTTTGGCGTGCCAGAAACCGTTGATCATGTGGCTTAGCGGATGGGCACCGTCACGCTCGCGGCGGACGTCTACCCGCAGGGCGTTGTACGGGGCGGTGGCGACAAACTCGCGATCTTCCAGCCGAGCGTAAATATCGGGCACATGGCCCGCGGTGATCGTCAGGTCGTCGGCATCGGTCCGCAGTGCGTCCGAGGCGTTTTGGTTGTTGGCAATGCGGAACCGCTCGGCTTCTGCCCGGGCGGCGGCCAGCTCGGTCGATTGATCGGTCGGCAGGTCGCGCAGCACCCCTTGGTCCGGCAGTTCATGCACGGCGGCCAGGGCGATAACGTCCCCCATGCGCTGCATGTGTCGTTGCACCGTGACCAGATAGCTCCAATTGACCGCCAACGCGCCGACCAGAACGCTAATCAGCAGAAACCCGACAAAGAACAACGTGATCGCCCCACGATGCGGCCGGCGCGCACGACAGCTCGGCCGTGGCGATTCGATTCCGGTCAAGTTGGTGTGTTGATGGTTCATCAAGGACTCGACGAAACTTTCTTTTAGGTCTTCCTTCCACATTCCGTGGGTGCAAGCACCCACGCTACATTGGCTGATAGCCGATAGCCCCGAAATCAATCCGGCCGCCGCGTCGGCACCAAACTGGTCGGCACCAATGGCCGGGTGTTTTCCGCGGCGATCGTGGCTTGCTGTGCTTCGTCAATCACTTCGGGTTGGAAGTTGATTTCCGTCATCGTCGTGCCGCGCCAGATTTGCGCTTTGGCCTGAGCCGGACGACGTGCAGCGGGGAGACCCAGCAGGTCACGAGGGCTGACCAGGTTGCCGCCGCTGCCGACGGTGCTCACCTGTTCCAGGTCGTGGCCGCTGCGGAGCGTGATGCTCAGTTGGCCGTATTGCTGGGCCAGAATCAGCTTGTTCGATTGCTCGGGCGTGGCGGCCAACGTGATCGTGCGCAGTGGCCGTTTGCTGTTTTCCGAGAACCGGTGCCGCTGCTGGCTGGTGGCGAGTACTTTGACGCCGCGAACCAGCGTTACGGTGACCGCGCCGGGGAAGTCGGGGTGGTTGCCGTTGGCCGTCAGGGCCACGTCCACCAGCGACTCCGGCAGCAGCACACCCGCCAGGGCGGCGTCTTCGTTGACGGTGATCGTCACGGCTCGCAGGCCGGCCGGGATTTGATCGGACAAGATCGGTTCGCGATCGACCGGATAGAGCTGGCCTTCCTGCACGATCTGGCCGGCGGAGATGGTGGTCTCGACCAATCGCAAGGCGGCGCCGCCGAGCGAGCGAATGGCAGTCTCTGGCACCTTCTCGGCGGGTCGGCGGACCACTTCCAGGTTGCTTTCCTGCAAGCGGGCATAGCGGGGGAGGTTCACCTTCGCCACGACCACCTCGACCCCTTGGGGACCGACGTCCGAGAGGTAGCGGCGGATCGTGTACGCGGCCACCAGGCCAAACAGGATGGCCAGCACCGCCATGCTAACGGTTCCGGGAGTAATGCGTTTCACGGTCGAGGGCTCCTTCGATGTGCGATGTGCGATGTTTGATTTGCGATGTGTCGATCATGGGTACCATCTGGGGCGTTGCCCCAGGCACCCGGTCTACTCTTTCCGCATGTGATACGTCGTTTCCAACTGCTGGTCGGCGATGGTCAGGCCGAAGGTCTTCAGCATGTCCGGCACCGCTTTGACCGCGGCGACGCGGACAGTGACCGAAACGTCGTCGCCGGTCGCGGCGTCGGCCAATGCGGCCGGATCGGAGGCCAGCGGGACGCCATTGACTCGGATCGTCACTTTCACGTCGATCGGATTGTTGGCAAACCGCCAACCCTGCACGCTGCGAAGCACCGTTTCGCGGACGCTGGTGGCCGTGGCGCCGGGCATCGTCGCTTCGCGGGCTCCGTTGGCGGCGGCCGCGCCGACCGCCTGGTTCGACATCAACATTTGATTCAGCAGCACGGCGCCGACGATCGTCATCAGCAACACCGGAAGCGTCATCACCAGCTCGACCGACAGCACGCCGCGGCGCGGCGCGGCGCGGCGGGTGGTGCGTGGCGAGCGATGGTGGCGGCGGATGTTCATTTCAATTCAACTCGGAACTACGGGTGCCTGGGGCAACGCCCCAGCTCTCTCTACATTTCTTGATTACAACCGACCCTGCATCACCATCCAGGCCAACATCGTCCACACGCTCAGCGCCACCGGCAACGCAAACGGCAACATCCGCTGCTTGCGGCGCGGAGCCGGCTGGGCGGCATTGCCGCCGCCGGTCGCCGCGACGGTTTGAGTTTTCAAGTACGCTCCTTGAGCGCGGCCAAAGCCTTCGGTGGCGATGACCCACGCCAGCACGCCCAGCGCCAGCACGGCGGCCGTGAAGACGCTCATGGCAAACGCCACCAGCATCAGCTTCGGACCCAGCCAGGCTCCCAGCGCGGCCAGCAATTTCACGTCTCCCATGCCGCCGCCGCCGAAGAGCCACGGCAACATCAGCAATGAAAACCCGACGGCGAATCCGGCCAGCGACACGCCCAATCCCCAACCGCCGGGCATGAACGTGTGAAACGCGATGCCCGCCAGGGCCGCCGGCACGGTCAAAAAGTTCGGCACGCGCTGCTGGCGAATATCCAGCACCGCGGCCAACGCCACGTACAGGGCCACACCCGCGACAAATACAACGCTCAGCACAGTCACAGTGTCACTCCTCCGGAGGCCTCTCCTAATTCATCCACTAGGGTTGCTGCGGCGTCGCATTGCCCTTAAATCCCGTCCGGCTGCAGCGATTCACGGGTTCCAGCACGTCGGTGTACGCAAAGCCCGGGGCGTGGATCGGGGTGGTGGTGCCGCCGCAATCCAGGTCGAACGGCGCGATGCTGTAGCTCTGGTCAAAATGCACCACGGCGTCGGAGACGTCGCCCAGTTCTTCAATGATTGCATCGCGGGCCACAGTCAGCCCGCCAACAACGCCGATCGCTAAGAGCGTCAGCAACAGAACCCACTCGAAGGTGAGGAAGCCCTCGTCTTCGTTCCAGATGCGCGTCAGCGCAGCGGCAATTCGGTACCCAGCAATTCGCACGGCAATCACCTCAGTCGTGGATAGTGCCCGAACGGGCGGTCGGATTGGAAATCGGTTGTTGTTTCTTGCACGTTTTTCACCACAGAGACACAGAGACACAGAGACGAAAAAGGAGGAATGTCTAATGTCTAAATCCCAATGTCTAAAACTATCGTGCGCAACTCCACTATTGGACATTGGGATTTAGACATTGGGATTTCCTTCTCTGTGCCTCCGTGTCTCCGTGGTGAATAACCTCCGCAGCCGTCGCCCGGAAGGCCGCGGCACGGCGCCTGCGCACCATGCCGCGGAGAGTTTCCGGACGTCAAACGTCAATCGTAGCCTCACGCTTACGGAGCGGTGCCGACGGTGCCGCAGTCCGTCACCGGACCGACGCCGTGAAAGCCAGTGCGCGAGCAGTGATTGAAATCAGGAAATTGATCGGTGAAGCTGGAGCTGGCGCCCGACGAAATGTCGGACTGGTGGACCCAGACCTTCAACGGCGAGGAAATGGTGAACGATTGGTCGAGGCTGAGCATTGCCTGGGCCACGTCTCCCAATTCCTCAATGGTGGCGTCGCGCACGGCCGTCAGGCCGCTGACGATGCCGATCGTCAGCAACGTAATCAACAGAATCCACTCGAAGGTGAGGAAACCCTCCTCCTCCTTCCACATCGCCAAAGCAAGATTTTTCACAACAGGCTCCTTACAACGTGACTACGGAAACTCTCATGGCCGCCGCAACATTGCCGCGGCCGCCTGCCTCCCCATTGGGTGCCCGGGGTAGACAGTGTGGTCGACGCTGTTGAATGCAGCTTGCGTACCAAAGCGTTTTTGCGAGGCGAAGATTGAGCGGCAGACGGACGCTAATCCTGCTCGCAGCAACAACTTGCAAGTAAATACTGCTGGCCGCCGCGACGTGGGGATGATCCAAAGCGCATCGAAATTGAATCACCGTGTAGCGCGGGGCATGTTTCAGAAATGAAACATGGTGGCGTTTGGGAACGGGCCGGAAAGGTGCGGAAATGCCAGAGAAAATCGGGCCGAGCGATGCAGTCCGGCAACCGGTTCAGCGCGCCTGCTGGCCGTTGTCGCCGCCGCTTTGCCGCGTTAGCTGCCGCATCAATTCGGCCGGCACGGCCCGAGAAATCCGCGGGTCGGGATCCGCCAGACGTACCAGCGATCCGCTCAATTGCCGGTCGGCATGTGGATTGAGTGCGTCCAGCCGCAGTGCCGTGGCGGCGTCGCGGGCCGCTTGCGTCTCGTCGCCGGCCAGATGCTCCGCCCAGGCCAGATGGGCCGCGATCACGTTGCTCTGCGGGTGAAAGCTTTGGGCGAGTCGATAGTACTCTGCGGATTTTTCGATCCGCTGTTTTGCGATCCGCTGCGGGTTCGGCGCGATTCGATACGCCGCCAGATACCAGTTGCCGACGTTCATCGCCGCGGCCGCCGAGTGGGGAAGCCGTGCGAGCCATTTCTGCGTGGCCGCTTCAAATTCCGCAAAGCGGGCGTCGCTGGGTGCGTCGCGCCACGCCAGCAGCTTGAGTTCCGCGAGGCCGCGCAGCGGTTGGTCGGTCAGCGGATCGGCGGCAGCCGCTTCGCGCAGCAAGGCCTCGCGACGGGCGCCATCTCCTTGCTTGCCCGCCGTCACTGCTTCGTCCAACGCCATTTGCGAATGCATCACCGGACTGAGCCCCGTGTACTCGCACAGTCCCATCAAGATCAGCAGCAGCACCAGCGCTCCAATCGCTCCCGAACGGGGCAATATGCGTCCAGCGCCCGGCATATCCGCCAGCGTCAGCCCCACCGCCATTAGCAGCCACAAGCTGCCGGCCACGCCTGGGAAGCTGATCCCACCGGCGGCCAGTAGATTGACCGCCAGCACCCCGGCTCCGACGGCCGGCAACAGCGGCGTAACCCGACCATTGCGAACCCACGGCCAGATCGCCGCGAGCACGCCCGCCATGATGACCACCCCCGCCCGGAACACACGAAATTTATAAGACATCGCCACGACGGGATCAAAATATAGTCCCAGCAAATACGCCAGCACGATCCCGGCGATCGCACCCAGGGCAATCGGCAATTCGGCCGTCCAACGTGCATCGTTTGACTGCGGGTCGTTCGCCGCTTGCGATGGCTGCGGCTGATACTTCAAAATCCGCCACCAAAACGCGGTGCCGATGGCCAGCAGCGCCACGACGGCGGGCGTGCCGGCGGAGGCCCACAGTTCCAGGATCATGTTGTGCGGGTCGGCCACCGCTTCGCTGGCCTGCGGGAGCATGAATTGTGTGTAGTGTTCGCGAAAATTGCCGGGGCCGCAGCCGAGCCAGGGATTCTCGCAAATCATTCGCCACGTCGATTGCCAGTATTCAAACCGAAAGACGAGCGAGCGTTTTGCCCCGGCCAGCCAAGTGAGATCGGATTTCCAAATCAGGATCACGGCCGCGACCAGGGCCAGCGCCAACGCGGCCGCAATCCAGGCGGCTCGCCGGGGCAATCGCGTGCCGCCGCGAGTCACGCCCAGCACCGCCACTCCGGCCACGGCCGCGAGTTGCGCCGTGCGCGAATGAGTCGCCGCCAGGCAGACGCCAATCAGACACAGTCCGACGGCCAGCGCGGCCAGCGCGATCAGCGAAGGCCAGCGCAGCGGCCGCGCCGCGACAACGCTCCACGCCACGCCGATTCCCACCACGATCCAGGCGGCCAGCAGGCCGGCCAGCGAGTTCGTCAGTCCGAAACTGCCCAGCGGTTCAGGGCTGTACAGCCGCGCTTCAAAACTGTGCTGCATCGCGGCGTCCATCAAAGTTCCCTGGCCCGGCAGCACCGTTCCGGCCTGGGGCACTTTGGTCTTTTCGTACTCCTTCCAATCTGTCGGCGTTTCGACGTCGCGACGCCAGAAGCCGTACGCCGACTGCAGCACGCACAGCGACAGCATTACCGCCAACACCGCGCGACACTGCCTTGGCGTACTCAGCAACTGTCTGGCGAGCAGAAACCAGGCCCCAAAGCCGACCCATTGCCACAGCAAATTGAGCGCCGGCCGCGGCGCACCGTAGCGCGCTGCCACGAGCGCGGCCAGCGAATGCCAAGCGAGCAGCCCGACGACCGACCATTCCACCTGCCCGAAGCGGACCACGAGCGTCCGCTTCTGCACGACACTTCGCCCCAGCCAGACGATCGCCAGCAGCAGCGTGAGGGCGACCAGCGGAAGCCCGGCTCCGAGCAATGCCGCCACGGAATCGGCGGGCAGCAACACGCCGGCTACCGGCAGGGCGACGAGGCCGCCGAGGAGCCAATCGAAGAACCGATCGCGAGTCGGTTCAGGTTTGGGGGACGGTTTTGGCATGGTGGGAGAGCATCATTATCGGGTGCCTGGGGCAACGCCCCAGACGAGTCGATCTAAATATCAACTGGGGCGTTGCCCCAGCCACCCTCCGTGAAAATGAGCTTGCTTCCCGTGACTATTTC
>JAIOQB010000445.1 GCA_021413585.1 Planctomycetia bacterium | reverse complement strand
AGCGCCTTCGCCCGGGCCGCTTCGTCGGGCGCTGCCGCCTTGGTTTGGCCAGTTGTCGAAGAGTCCGACATGCCCTTTTCTTTTGCAGGTTCATCGCCTGTTGGGAAGTCATCGTCCGCCACCATCGCACGAGCGCCCCCTTTTGCTGGTGGATCCTTAACCGTGACTTGGGGTGGCGTCGGTGGTAGCGAATCAGGAAAGCTCGGTTTGGGATCCGCCTGAGGATGGGGCATCTGGGTCATTGCCGCATCGGTCCGAGGGAGGTTTTCGACGACGGGGGGTCGAGGCGGCAATTTTTTTACGGGTGCCGGTGGCATTCTTGCTACGGACGCCTGAGGCACGGCAGCAGTCCCTGGCGGGAGCTGACTCTCACCAACTGCCGGCGCCACTGTTTCGCGTCGCTGACTCCAGAAAACAAACAGGCCAATTCCCATCACCACCGCGAAAACGGGCAAGACAATAAAGGCCGGATTCAACTGGCGACGCTTGGGCTTGAAAGTGCCACCTCTCTTGCTGGTCTTTTTCGCTCCCGGATTATCGACGTCCGCGATAGGCCAGTCCGGTTCCTCCACAGCTACTGAGGACGGGGGCGCGAGCGGGGCAGGTCGAGCCGACATTCTTTTCGGAGCTGGGGCAGGAGCAGCCTTCTGGGCGGCCACATGGCGCCTCAGCTCCGCGTCGTACTGGGCCTTCTTCCCAACATCCAACAGGCAAGCTCTCGCGACTGAAATGTCAGTGAGCAGCCGCTGCGATGCCGCCGCCTGCTGGCCCGTCTGAAAACTCTTGAGGTGCGCCATCCGCTGGTCGGCGGCATGGGAAATCACATCCGCGTCCGCCATGAACAACGGCACGCCCAGCAGCCGGTAGTGATTCGGCGGCTGTTCCTCCGGTGGGATGGCTAGCCACTTGAGATAAGGATCGAAATGCTCGGACATAATGCCCCTCTTCCTCCAACCTAGGGACCGGCAACCCGCGAATTGGACACCCCCCTAAAAAGTATGGGCAAGGTAGCGAAAATTCGCAATGGAGGAGGTAATGTGCTAGTGGGACGTAAAGCGAGTGCGGATCAATAGAAAACCAGACGGTAAACAAAGGGACGGGAGTCATTTCTCGACCTTGAGGAGACGCTCCCTTCGACACGAACTTCCGGGTATTTTTCCGCCGTCGTTGCTTCGACTCTCGCCTCTTTTATTCCGCATCCTTCGGTGCGGACATTGCCATCCCCGCACCATAACAAATCACATTTCCATCCAGTGTACACATCAACAACCTCCCCCCCGCAGCAGCCAGCCCATCAAACACCGGCGGCGATTCAATCGGGTAGCTGGCGACCGTGTGGCCGTCTGCGGCGGAGATCGCTTGTAACGTCCCGTTGCGCTTACCCGCCAGCGCGGCGGAGCCTTCGGCTTGGTGTTCTTGCAGCAGGTCGGGGGGGCCGGCGGCGAAGAGGGTTTGATCGGCTTGCAGCAGCGCGCGGGCTAGGATCGGCAGCGTGCGGTTCCAGCGGAAGCGGACGGTCGACTTCTCGGGCACGGGCGGATTCGTCCACGCTTTCCAATCGTCGGGCGTGGCCTTGATCGCGTACAACTCGTGGTGCGTGTCCTCGATGCCCACGTGGCTGGCCCAGCGGGCGGCCTTCGTGCGGCCGAAGCCGATTACCGTTTGATCTCCCATGCAAAACATGCGGGCGTGCGGCACTTCGTCCGACGCCTTCGCCCAATCCTTAAAGCCGCCGTACATCTGCGGGCCGATCAGCCAGTACGTGCGATGCCACCACGACGTATCCAGGAAACCGGTGGGGCTGAACATGTGCGGCACCAGCTCCGGCAGCGGCTTGCCAGCCGGAGTGAACACATTTTGCCCCATGAACAGGTGCTTGTCGTCCGCGGCCATCACGTCGTTGTGCATGCCGGGCATGTCGAAGCCGTTGATCGCGTCGGGCTCCAGGCCGGTGGCCGGGTCGCGGCTGTCGAGTTGCTCGCGCGAAAGCTGTTTGCCGGTGGCCGCGTCGAGGCGGTAGACCAGCAATCCGCCGTCGAGATACGTCGACCGCCCGGCGGCAAAATAAACGCTGCCGTCGCGGACCAGCACGCTGCCGTGGATCGGCGCCACCGACTCCAGCGCCCCGAACGCAACCAGCATCTGATTCTGCTCCGTGGCCCGGAAACGCCAGATCAATTCGCCGTCGCTTGCCCGCAGGCAATACACGCAGCCATCGCCGCAGCCGAACAACGCCCGGCCGTCGGCAATCGTCGGCGGCGAATCGACGCTGCCGCCGGCGGTGTACGTCCACGCGGTCTTGCCGCTGTCGGCGTCGAGGGCGTAAACAGTGTGGGCGTCGATGGCGGAGACAAACACCTTGCCGTCCGACACCGTCGGCGCGCTGAGCTTGCCGCCGATCTTCTGCTGCCACTGCACCGCCAGCGTGGAAGGCACTGCGGCCGAAGTCACTCCGCTGCGCGCCGCGTTGCCGCGGTACGTGGCCCAATCCTCGCTGGCCGCTCGCGGGGCCTGGGCGACCACCGCCGCGGCAAACGCGGGCCCTTGCTCCAGCTTCGGCCCGGGGTTCGGCGCGGCAGTTCGCGTCGAAGCCAACGCCGCAAAGCCGTGCAGCATCGCCTCGGGGTAGCAACTGCACGCATGCGACGGGGCGTACAGCAGCCCGTTGCACGGCAGCGGCCCGAGTCCGCACGTGCCGCGCACCCAATGATTCAGCGACATCTGGCCCGACTTGATGTCAAGCAGATCAATGCCCGCGCGGCTGAGCACGAGGAAGCGGTCCGTGGCGCGAATCCGGTGGCAGCGGTGGTGGCTGACGATGATCTTGTTCGGGTTGTCGGGGGCCCGCTTGCGAACCACCTTGCCGGTGTGCAGATCGCGGGCGCTGGTTACGCCCATGTTGACGACTGACGACAGTTGCCCGGTCCACACCACGCCATCCGCCACGATCACATCCACCGGCGAGTGGAAGCTGGGAAAACAGCGGGCACGCCACAGCGGCTTGCCGTCGGCGGCGGAGAGGGCCAGCAACTCGCCCGGATTGTCGGGCATTTGATTGTCACGCGTCGGTTTGACTTCGTCCGGATCGGCGGGCGGGGCGGGGGCCGTGGGGTCGGCGGAGAGGACCACGTCTTCGTACACCACCAGCGTGCCCGGCATGTCGGGAAAAATCTTGCCGCTGGTCGCGCGGGGTTGCGACCAGTTCGTTTTGCCGGTGTCGGCATGCAGGCAGACCACCGCTTTCGCGTTTTGCAGATAGACGCTGCCGTCCTGCACCGCCAGCGTGGTGGGCATGATCTGCTGGGCGACGTCCTCTCGACTCCAGAGCAGCTTGCCGCTCTCCGCCGATATCGCCATCAGCCGCTGATTGGCCACGGGGAGTTCTTGCCCGCGGCGCCGCGCCTTGGCCGCCGCTTCCTGCGCCTCGGGGTCGGAGATCACGACGTAGAGCACCCCGCGGTCGCAGATGATTTCGCTCGCCTGCTCGGTGCCGGCGTAGGTGATGAGCACTTCGCCGGTGGCGGCGTTGAGCGCGGTGACGGGTTGATCGTAGCCGAGCGTGACGTACACGCGGTCTTTCACCGCCACCAGCCGCCGTTCGATCCAGGCGGGACCGCCGCGAAAGCTGCGCAATTGCGGCTCCCAATTCTTGATCGGCTTGCGCCACAGCTCCACGCCGTTGTACGCGTCGCGGGCAATCAGGTTGATTTCGGCCGGCAGCGCCACCGTGGTGGTCGGTCCATCGTCGAGGATCGTGAAGATCCGCCCGCCGGTCGACACCAGGGCGCTAACCGTTTGAAAGTGCTCGTGACTGCGGGCGTGCAGCGGGCCGTTGATCCACTGCAGGTAGCGGGGGTTGTCCACCACCGCGTCGGCGGCCACAGGATTGTTGCCTGGGCCGTGGAGGAAATGAGTCCACTCGTCGGTATCGCGCGGCACCGGCTTGACGGTTTTATTCCACTGACTGTCGCGAAGGAGATACGCCACGCCGCCGGGCACCAGCACGCGTGTTGCCTCTTCTGGTTTGACGCTGCCCGATTCGTCGATCAGCAGATTCACCAGGTTGTCGATATATGGGAGCGCCTCGCCGCTGAGGCGGTCGATGGAAACGGCGCCACTCAGTTTTTTTTTGGCGACCAGCTTGCGGGCGGCCGTTACGTTTACTTCGCTGGCGTCGAGTCCATGCACCAGGCAACCGCTGTTGGTTCGCAGAGCGATCGTCTGCTGACCGGCGCCGCAGCCGACGTGGACCAGCAACCCTCCGGTGACGCCCGAGTCGCGGAGGAACCAGGCGGCGTCGCGCGGAGTTGCCGGCGGCTCAGCCCAGGCCGTGGTCGTTGGCCGCTCACCCGGCAGCCAATGGCCCGCGGTGAGCACGGCGGCCGCAACGAGCGCACAGATCCACGGCGGCCGCTTCATGGCATGTTCCCTGAAAGACACGTGCTTATGCTGCTGGATTTCACAGGGGCTATTTTAGTCGTCGTGGGAAGCCATTGCCAACGGGCAGGGCGCGACTACCTAACCACTCACTAGCCCGAAGCGCAAGCGAGGGGGCGCTGCAGGTGCCTGGGGCAGAGCGCAGCGATGCCCCAGAATCAACCACTGGGGCTTCACTCCGCTGCGCTACGTTCAGCCCCAGGCACCCTTTGTAATATCCTGGCGTGCGAACCATTGAATCGAAGTTCGCGCTTCATAGAATCCGCCCTGGCGAACCGGTATGCTTATCGTTGCTTACCGAACGTTCCCTCCCAGTAAGGCCTCCATGACGCTCCCAACAAATCACGCCCCGCGCCGCTTGCCCATCGGCGCCGAATTGCTCGCCGGCGGCGGGGCCTCGTTTCGCGTCTGGGCACCCAAGCGGCGTGAAGTGGCGGCCGTTGTCACGCTGGCCGATGGCCGCCGCGCGGAGCTGCCGCTGGCGCGAGAGGGGAACGGCTACTTCTCGACTATTGCCGCTGACGCCGCCAACGTCGCCGCCGGCGCGCAGTATGGTTTTCGGCTCGACCGCGGCGAGCGCGTCTACGCCGATCCGGCCTCCCGCTTTCAACCCAAGGGCACTGACGGTCTTTCCGAGGTGGTCGATCCGCGGGCGTTTGCCTGGACCGATCAACAGTGGCAGGGGGTGAAGCCGCCGGGGCAGGTGATTTACGAGCTGCACGTCGGCACGTTCACGCCGGAAGGAACTTGGGAGGCGGCCATTGCCCAGTTGCCGGAGTTGGCCCGCGCGGGAATGACGCTGATCGAGGTGATGCCGCTGGCCGAATTCCCAGGCAAGTTCGGCTGGGGGTATGACGG
>JAIOQB010000444.1 GCA_021413585.1 Planctomycetia bacterium | reverse complement strand
CCGCGGAACGTGAAGCTCTCGGGTTGCGTCTTCGGCCCGATGTTCACGGCCGTTTGCACGTCGCGGCTGCTGAACACCACCAGGTTGTTTTCAAAGCGGCCCTGCCGGCAGGGAGGGAAGCCGGGGGCGGTGGTCTCCTGCAGAATGCGCAGCACCCATTTGCCAGGGTGGTAGATCGTGTTGTAGCGGACGGTGGCCCCATCGACGCCGACGAACGAGATCGGCGCTTCGCTTCCCGCGAACGTACAGCCTTCCACTGTGATATCGCGGGCTTCAAACTTCGCACCCGGCGGCCGAAAGAACGCCATGCCGGTGGAGCCACCGATGTTCACGCCGCGCACGCCGCCGTCGAAAAACTTGCAGGCTCGGATGACAATCTGGCTGCTCCCCCCTTTCATCTGCGGGCCGGTAGTCTGCGAGAACCCGGGCAAGCCGCGGAAGACGCAATCTTCGATCGCGCCCCGATGGCAGCCGACCATATCCACTGACTGGCCTCCCCAGCCGCTCACCTCGCAGCGGCGGACCACAAAATCCTCCACGCCGGAAAGCTTGATCCCGTCGAAGTTGCCATTCGGCCCGACTTCGGAAACGCGCAGGTTCTCCAGCACGATGTGATGCGACGGATTGTCGAGCGTCCCGCCGTCGTCGACGTTGATGCCGTTATACTGCTGTCCTTTGACGGCGACGTTCCGCAGCGTCAGGTGTTCGCAACCGCTGAAGTGCCACGCCTCGTGCCCTCCTTCAAACAGCGGCGGGTGTTGCTCGTCGCTTCCCTCAATCGTGATAGGCCGCTCTTGGGTACCGCGAAGATTCTTCACAAACAGCCCCGGCTGATAGCGGCCCGGGGCAATTTGAATTCGCGTGCCGGGCTTTGCACTCCCAATCGCCTGCCGCAGCGTCGCATCGTTGGCCACTTGCACGGTGTTGCCAGCTTGTTGCGGCGGCGGGGCCGCGGCGCCAGCCAGCGACGCGAGCAGCCCGATCAACGGCGTGGAAATCAACACAGCCGCGCAGGCCGTCGCCGCTTGGATCCAAGATCGAATTGGCGGAGTGAATGTTTTGGTCATAGTATTGAGTTGCCGAAGGGCTTCCTCCGACAATCTAACCCCCAGGTCGCCTGTCACAAAGCCCGCCGCAACGTGCGGCGCAAGCAGTAGGTTCCGTCTGCCGGACGGTACCTGAGCGATACGACCCGCCAGATCCCGCCCCCGGCAGGTGGGATCTACGGCCGCACGCCGGGGACTGTCCCCCTCGCCGCTCCCATGAGTGAACGCAGGGGGACAGTCCCCGACCAGCGAACGCACATCCCTATCCCGGCGCGGTAAAATTATCCCCGGCGATTGCATCGCCGCAATTATGCGCTATGATGCTGGTTTCGATCTTGTTCGGCCATTTTTGACTCACCTGACTCACCGCTGCATTCAGTCATCGTTCAACTAGAACTAAAAGAGGACCTTGCCGTGAAGCCCAAGAAGCCGAGTGAAGTCCTGGCCATGTGCCGGGAGCATGACGTCAAAGCGGTCGATCTGCGGTTCATGGACTTTCCCGGGTTGTGGCAGCACTTCACGATCCCGGTCACCAAGCTCACGGAAGACGTGTTCGACGAAGGCCTGGGCTTCGACGGCTCCAGCATCCGCGGCTGGCAGGCGATCAACGAGAGCGACATGCTGGTGGTGCCGCAGGCGGAAACCGCCTTTCTCGATCCGTTCACCGAGCTGCCGACGATCGTGATCATCTGCAACATCCAGGACCCCATCACCCGCGAGGACTACAGCCGCGACCCGCGCAATGTGGCCCGCAAGGCGGTCAACTATCTCACGAGCACCGGCATCGCAGACACCTGTTT
>JAIOQB010000155.1 GCA_021413585.1 Planctomycetia bacterium | reverse complement strand
AATCTGCATCAGCACCGCGGAGGGCCGCCGGGGGCGCGACGGATACCGCAGGTCGAGCCGGTACTCTTCGCCGTTATTCTTGTCGCGGTAATACACAATGTCGCGCTTCAGCCGATCTCCTTCGGCCAGCACGTAGACGTGATCCGGGTCGACCGGCTCGAACTCGAACAGCCGCCCCAGTTCGCGCCGTAGCGAGCGCAGATCGGCGTTCAAATGCGGCGCCACCGCACCAGAGTGTTTTTTAAGATCGAGTACCAGGACGATGAAGCCCTGGCTGAGCAGATCCGCCAGGATCGACTCATCCGGCTCGGTCCCCGCCCGCGCCGCCGCCAGATTCTTCAGATAGACAATTGCGCCGGCAGTCCGTCGTCGGCCTGCATGAAGTCGGCCGCCGACTGCGGGGCAGGCTGCGCGGGCAAGTACACATCCAGCGGCGCGCGCATGCCCAAGCCAGCCAGCGGCCACTCGCCATGCCGGGCCGGATTCGGCAGCGCGGCGCCGACCGAGGAACCAGCCACAGAGAGAACCACCGCAACGCAGAGCCAAAGGATTTTCACGAGGTTGAGCATGCTCACCTTAGCGAACTACTTGCACAAAAATTTTGAACAGAAGGTCGCGAAGGACGCAAAGAAAGAAAGGAGGATAGCAATCCTGCACCAGGTTGACGCGACGCAATTGCCCCTCCGTTCTCTCCGTTTCCTTCTGTTCAAAGTTTTTTGTTTTTGAACAGGAGGAAACGGAGGGAACAGAGAGTTGTTTAGGTTGCGCGTGAGCCACCAGGCGCTCGCCGTGGGTCCCAGTGCGGGCCAGCAACTGGGACCGGTGGCTAGCGCCAGTCCGCTCACACCACCATACTCCAGTCCCGCCTCGGCACAAAGCCGCACGCCCGACCCCCCGATCCGCGGGACGGCCGGCCCGCCGCCGATTTTCCCGAATTCAACCCTGGATTTCGAGGAACATTTCGCCCCTCGCGGGTCTCCCCTATTGTTGCATCGCGAAGTCAATCAAACGCTGCCCTTCAACGGTCGTTGCATCATGGGGGGAAGTCGTGGACCCACGAGCGTCGTTGCCTATCCAAACCTAAGAGCCAAGCGCTACCCTGAGACACCAGCGAACAAACCGGCCGCGGCGCGGGACGCCACCCATTCAGATCATGTGAATTCAAAATAATTTGAAGATGAATTTCGCCGCGGCGGTCGCTACAATCAACGACTCTTTAAGGGGCGTCCCAGTCGGGTGGACCCATGTTGCAAGATCAATCCTCGCACGACGCGAATCAGGCCGCCGGTCCGCCGGTCGATCCTTGCGCGAGCGCAGCAGACGGCCATCCCGCCGCAGCGGAGCACGTAGAGGCCGCCCCTTTTGAAGCTGGACCTGTGGGATCCCCGCCCTTCGGATTCACCCTGGTGGAACTGTTGGTGGTGATCGCGGTGATTGTGATCCTGGTGGCGCTGTTGCTGCCGGCGATCGGCATGGCGCGTGCCCGCAGCCGTCAGGCTCAATGCTCCAGCAACCAGCGGCAAATCTGGACCGCCTGGACGTTGGCCAATACTCGCAATCCGTCGCAACCGGTCCGCGGCGCCAATTGGGCACAACGAGTTTCCCAATACGCCAATGGGAGCGGCGGCGTGTTGTTCTGCCCCGACGACGTCAATCCGCAACTCGCCTCCAGCTTTGGCTTCAACGCCAATGCCTGGGAGTTCAGCTCCGCGCCCGACGCCGCCCGGATCGTGCTGCTGGATTACAAGCAGACTGAGGCCAAGGTGATTGGGCAGACGCTCGCTCAACTCAATGACTTGAGCACCGGTTGGCCCGCCGCCCAGGCGCCGCGTCATTTCCAGCGCGAGAACGTCACGCTGGGTGACGGCCACGTCGAGGCTTTTTCGCCGCAGATGATCGATCCCCGGTATTGCGTCAATTACGTGCAGTATTGGCGGCCCAACAAAGATCAGAACGTCAATCTGGCGGGCTGCTTTGCGTTAGGGCAAGTCCCGCCAGAATTGGCCCCCTCCACCTCCGGCAGCCCAGGCGGCAGCACCACGGGGGGACCGCCCGCCGGCGGCACCACCACGGGGGGCGCTACGACGGGGGGTGCTACGACCAATGGCGCCACAACGGGTATATCCACCGCAGGCACGACGACTGGGAGTTTAACCACCGGCGGTTCGACTACTGGAGGCACGTTTAGCAGTTGTAGCGATGGCCCGACCGGCGTTGCCGGTTTGGTGCTTCGCTATTCCTTCAGCAAAGATCCCAACGGCCCAGACGGCGTGCCTGATTTGTCGGGAAACAATTTTAATGGCCTGCCGCAAAATGTCGTCTACGACGCCACCAAGTTCGACAAGGTGAATCCGCCTTGCGGCGCGATCACCACGCAAAACACCTCCACCAATGTGGCGATTCCGGATGCCGTGATGAATTCCATCAATGCGAACCAACAAATTACAGTGGCGCTGTGGTTCCGATTGGACTACGTGTTGGGAGGCGCGAATTCGGGGCAGAATTCTGTTATTTGGGGAGTTTCAGCGACTGGAGGCCGCGCGCTGAATTGGCATTTGCCCTCTTCCTATGACAATGGCAAGGCATACGCTCAGGAAGTAATGTTCGATTGCGGCAATAATGGAGGTCCATATGACCGCCTTGAGGAGCCGCCTTTCAATCAAGAATGCATGACACCAAGCACACCCTGCAACAAACGTGGCAACTCGGGGTGTGGAGGATTCCGCCGAAATCAAGCAGATTGGTTGACGAATACAAGCTACGGCAATCAGTATCAATGGGGGCATTGGGCAGCTACCAAGAACTCCGCAACAGGCGTAATGCAGATCTATCATAATGGCCAGTTGTACAACACGAATCTGAGCCCTGAGTACGTGGCATATATGACGGGAACTTGCCATCCGGCGCCGCTGACGACTCCCCTGAACGCGGTAGGTAATATTAAGGTCTTCAACGACTCTTGGCTCACCGTGGGTTGGATCCACGACTTTCAGATATACAACCGCGTACTAAGCCAGGCAGAAATTCAGCAAATCGCGGTTCCATAAACGCGGCTGCCTTCAAAACGCGGCTGTATGCAAATGTCGAGTTTTCTCGGCACGCATTTCTAGCGATGCCACAATGCCTTGCAAAATCCTAACGCGAAGATCGCCTCCATTGTCCTACCGCAGACATCAGCAGTTTCGACGGTGGATCGCCCTGGTCGGATTGCCGATCATCGGCGGTTGCAGTTGCGTCCCGCAATCCACAACGCCCTCGCCAACACGCGCGACGAGGCAAGCTTCGGTGTCGAAGTCCGAAAATTTGGTAAGTGCCGCGCCCATGCCGAACCTTGGTCCGGTGCAAGCGATGGAACCAGCCCTTGTCAAAAAGTATTTTGTGATGGGAGAAGAGAAAAAAATCTCGCACCCAGGATCGGACCCCCTTCACCGCCAACTTTTATGTGGACCTGGAAACGGGAAAAATTGCCTGGAAAGCCATGACATGTACGGGACCTGATTGTCCAGGGCCGGGGGGCGGTCATGCGCCATTGTTTGCAATCCGCCACGCGGCATTATATCCGTTGCCCGAGGGCAAATTGCCGCTGCTGTTTGACGATGACGCCGGACCGTTTGCCTGCCCGTATTGCGGTCGTTCCCAAATGGTGCGGGAGTATTTGCCCCTTGAGCGCCAGGAGATGATGAGTCGCCTGCGCGAAGAACTCAACCAGGCCTACCGCGCACGCAACGCGGCCCGGGTCGCAGGCCGGGAGCCACCGCACGACGTGCGGGCGCCGGGCGACATCATAGGGGAAATAAACGCCATTCCCCGCGTCTTTCTAGTGGACAAGGATGCCGTCTATCCGGAAAACCCCGAGCCGGCGCCTGTGGCACCATAGTAGCAGCTATCGACGCGCCACCATCAATCGCCCCCACCTGCGGCGGGTTTTGATGTGGCCTGCCGTATCGCTGCTCATCGTTGTATTGACTGCCGCGTGCGGCACGGCGTGTAAACGGACGCAGCACCCGCCGGACGTCGCTCCTCCCGCGGCCGACACGCCGGGCGATGCCGCGGCCGACGCCATACCGCCTCCATTGCCGCCGGAGGACGCGGCGAACCTTGAGCCGCCGCCCACCTCAATCAGCCAACAGCAGCCGCCGCTGAGTCGCGAAGAGCGCGTCAAGCTGGAAGTGGTGACGGAATACCGCGATACGGTGTTGCTCGACGGACCGGGCCAGGCCGCGGTCAATCCCACCACGCACAAGCTCTGCTGGCCGGCGGTGGTCTGCACGAACTCCAAATGCCCCGGCAAGGACAAAGACGGCAACCATCGCCTGTTTGCCTATCGCTACGCGTCGGTGACCGTGGGCGCGGACGGCAAGCCCGATTGGACCGCCAACGAGCACGCGCCGCCGCTACAGTTGATGGAAGTCCGCCCGTTTTGCTTTAAGGTCAACACGGTCGAAAAGTACATTCCGCCGGATCAGCGCGAGCATTACAACGACATCATCCGCCGCACGAGGGAGAAGAAGAAGGAATTTGACGCTCTCCGCCGCAAAGGGGGCACCATGTCCGGCGCCAAGTTCCAAGAAATGAAAGACCTGATCAACGAGGAAGCCGCGCTGCCGATCTATTATCTGTGCGACTAGGCGAGGCAGGGGGGGAACCGCGTGCCGGCGGCGACTGCCGCGGCGATTGATGGCGAGTTATAATGGGCCGGTCCGCTGCTCCCGCCCATTTCATCCCGCCATGCGATTCTCCTGCCATGCAACACTCCCATGGTTCGCGGTTGAGATCCGTCCTGCTCCTGGGGATAACGTGCACTGCGGCTGCGTGGCTCGGTGCGAGCAGCACCTGGGCCGCGCCCCCTGAGGCGCCGGCGACCGCACCGGCCGCCAAGGCTTCTCCCGCGAGCGAGATCCCCTGGGACATGGCCGCGTTAAACCGCGCGCCGCAAGTGACGTGGCTCGATCAGACCGGCCCGACGCGGCGGCTCACCTATCAAGGTCCGCCGTTTCACGGCAAGCCGACGCGCGTGTTCGCGTATTACGCATCGCCCGCGACGCTCTTGTCCGCGAAGGATGCACCCGCCAAAAAATATCCCGGCATCGTCCTGGTCCATGGCGGCGGCGGGACGGCGTTTAAGGAGTGGGCCCAGCTTTGGGCACGCCGTGGCTACGCGGCCATCGCGATGGACCTGGCCGGTTGCGGCGAAAAAGGAAAGCGCCTGCCCGACGGCGGCCCCGATCAGTCCGACAACACCAAGTTCGGCCAGATTAGCGCCCCGCCCACCGATCAATGGACCTATCACGCCGTGGCCGACGTCGTGCTGGCCCACTCATTGCTGCGCAGCTTGCCGGACGTCGACGCCGACCGCACCGCGGTGACCGGCATCAGTTGGGGCGGTTACCTCACCTGCATCGTGGCGGGCGTCGACCCGCGCTTCAAAGCGGCGGTGCCGGTCTATGGTTGCGGCTTCCTGCACGAGAACAGTTATTGGAAGCCAATCCTCAAACGCATGCCGGCGGCCGACCGCGACAACTGGGTGCGCCTGTGGGATCCCTCGCGCTACGGCGGCGGCGCGAAGCTGCCCATGCTGTTCGTCAATGGCACGAACGACTTCGCGTATTTCCTCGACAGCTACGCCAAGACGTACGGCCTGACCCAAGGTCCGCGCAACTATCGCATCACCGTCCGCATGCCGCACGGGCACCAGCAAGGCTGGGCCCCGGCGGAGATCGGGCTGTTCGTGGATCAATATCTCAAAGAGGGAACGCCGCTGCCGGTGATCGCCCGGCCACAGCTTGAACAGCAGAAGGTGCATGCCGCGGTCACGTCGAGCACGGAAATCAAATCGGCCGCGCTGCACTACACGCTCGACGGCGAGCCGAATCCGCAGCGAAAATGGACCGACCAGCCGCTGAAAATCGAAGGGAAGGAAGTCCACGGCCCAGCCCCACCCCCCGCGGCCACCATCTGGTTCCTCACCGTCACCGATACCCGCGGCGCCACAGTTTCCAGCGAACTGATGTTCGGCAAACAGGACAAAACCAAATGACAATCCCCACCTCACCCCTTCTTCGCGTCCTTTGCGGCCTTCTGTTCAATAAACTTTGGAACAGAAGCTCGCGAAGTTCGCAAAGACGCTGTTGTCAGCCGGTCAGTTATCTGGCGATCTTGTTGCTCGCGTTGTTTGTCGTCGCGTCCGCTACAACGGCTTGTGTGGCCCGCGCCGCCGATTGGCCCGGGTTTCGCCGCGATAATTCGCGCAGCTCGCAGACGGACGAAAAGCTGGACGCGACGCAACTCGGCCTCGCCTGGACGCATCGGCCGCAGGCGCCGCAGCCCGCTTGGGATGGGCCGGCTCGCTGGGACGCGTACGGCAACAATCGCAATATCAGCTCGATGCGCGACTACGACGAGGCGTATCATGTGATCGTCGTCGGCAAGTCGCTGTATTACTCTTCGTCGGCTGACGACGCAGTCCATTGCCTCGACACGCAAACCGGCGCGGAGCGTTGGGCGTTCGTCACAGAAGGCCCCGTGCGGATCGTGCCCAGCTTCGCCGACGGCCGGTTGTACTTCGGCTCGGACGATGGCTTTGCCTATTGCATCACCGCCGACAGCGGCCAGTTGGTGTGGAAGTTTCGCCCAGCCGCCGAATCGCGCAGCATCATCAACGATGGGCATTTGAATTCGCTGTTCCCGGTCCGCACCGGAGTGCTGGTCGATGGGGGGACTGCGTATTGTGCCGCTTCGCTGCTGCCGTGGGAGCCGTCGTATCTGGCGGCAGTCGATGCCGCCACGGGCAAGCCGGACGGGGCAGGGCGGTACGTCGTCAAGCTCGACGGCCTGACAATGGAGGGCGCGCTGCTGGCCACGCCTGATCGGCTGGTCGTGCCGCAGGGGCGCGTCGCGCCGGTGCTGCTCGAGCGAGCAAGCGGCCGGCTGCTCGGCCCGTTGAGTCCCGCCGGCGGAGGCTGCTTCGTGCTGCTCACGCCGCAGAAGGAAGTGCTGCACGGACCAGGCAATCGCGGCGGCGCCATCGTCGCCGACGGCACGGATGGCCCGCCGGTACCCGCCAAACCGGCCAAGAAGAAGAAAGGGGGCCCGCCTCCGAAGGTGGCCCAGTTCCCCGGCGGCCGCGCCATGGTGGCCACCGACAGCGGCTGGTACCTGATGACCCAGCAGGCCATCGCGGGCATCGATCCCGCCACCCGGCAAAATCGCTGGCAGATCAAGAGCGAAGGGCTGCTGTCGATGGCGCTGGCCGGCGATACGCTGTTCGTCGGCAGCGATGAACTGGTCTCGGCGTATCAAGCGTCCGACGGCAAGCTGCTGTGGGAAGCACCGGTGCCGGGGCGCGCGTTGGGGCTGGCCATCGCCGACGGCGCCCTGTGGGTCAGCGCCGACGACGGCACGATCACCTGCTTCCGGCCCGGCGCGCATGCGGCGATGGAAAACCTGCGCGCTCCGCTCGCCTGCACCACGTCGCTGGAGAAGGCCGCGATCGACAAGCTCGCCCCGCCGAGCAAGACCGACGCCGAGGCCGGCATCACGGTTGGCCCGTACGCTCAATTCACCTCCCCCGGCAGCGCGGTGATCCGCTGGCAGACGGCCAAGGAAATGCCCACGACACTTGATATAGGCTTGCCCAACCATGGCTCGGCCACCACCCTTCCCAATTGCCGCATCCACCGCGACGCGTTGACCAAAGAGCATGAAGTGACGCTCACCGGCCTGCGCCGCCGCCGCGACTATGCGTACCAAGTTGAGACACTTGCCGACGGTCAAACCCCTCGCACGCCGGTGCATACGTTGGAAACGTATTTCAATTACACGTTGCCGACGGTGCCGCCGGCCAAGGACCTGGCGCTCGGCAAGACGAATTATGTTGCCGATAAGCACGCGGAAGAAATTCTTAACCTCAGCGGCGGGCGGCAGGGAATTTGTCTGCTCGTCGATCTGGGAGCGCCGACGAGTTCGGTCGCCTGGAATCTCGCCCGCCGCAGCCAGTTGAAAATCATCGTGCTGGAATCGGATAATGCAGCGGCGGTATCGGCGCGAGCGAGGCTCCTTCCCACCGGAATCTACGGCACGCGCATTGAGGTTCTGACACGGAAGGAGATGGACACCAGTTCGCTGCCGGGACAGTTTGCGAACCTGATTGTCTGCTCGTTCTCCAAAAGTTGGGGCGCGATGGCAAAGTGCCCGCGGGCCACCGAAGTGTTGCGCATGCTCCGCCCCGACGGCGGCGTGGCCGTGTTCGGCGTGGGGGCCAGCATGAGTGGGCTGGAACCGGAGGAACGCGAGAAAATGGTCGCCTGGGCGGCCGAAACGCCGCTTTCAAAACACCTTACCAAACAGATCGGCAACGCCACGGAGCGAGATTTTTTTCGCTACGTCCGACCAGCGCTACAAGGCACCGGCCAATGGACTCATCAATATGGCAGCCCGTCGAACGCCTCGTTCGCCGGAGAATCGCTGGCCGGCGCGAAGGCGTCGGACGATCTGGTCGTGCAGTGGATCGGGCGCCCTGGGCCGCGCTATCAACCAGACCGCAGCGGCCGCAAGCCGGGCCCGTTGGCCATCAGCGGCCGGCTGTTCGCACAAGGGCTCAATCGGCTGATCGCGCTGGACCAGTACAACGGCTCGATCCTGTGGTCGCTCGAGATGCCCGAGATGCTGCGGATGAATATGCCGCGCGACACAAGCAACTGGTGCGCGGACGAAGCGAACGTGTACGCCGTGGTCGGCCAGCGCTGCTGGCAGATCGACGCCGCCAGTGGGCACGTCGTGCAGACGTATTCGGTCGTCGGCGGCCCGCGTGCGGATTGGCAGTATCAATGGGGCTACACCGCCCGCGTCGGCGGCCTGTTGTTAGGGAGCGGCGTGAAGGCCGACTCCACGTACAAGGAATTCTGGGGAGGGGAGAACTGGTACGAAGGGGGCAACGACAAGGTGCTCAGCGACAATCTGTTTGCCCTGAATCCAAAAACCGGCAAGACCGCCTGGACTTACGTCGGCGGGGCGATCATCGATTCGACGCTGTGTGCCGACGAGCGCCGCGTGTTCTTTGTCGAGAGCCGCAGCACGCAGTTGAAGGACGCGCCGGCCCGCAGGGCAGGGGACAAGTCGGGCGTCTGGCAGTACCAATATCATGTGGCGCTCGACGCGGCCACCGGTGAAAAGCTGTGGGAGCGGCCGCTGACGACCAAGCCCGGCAGCGTGGCGTTCTACCAGTCGTATGGCAACCAGACGCTGGTGCTGGTGGCCTCCAACGCCGGCCGCTACTACATCTATGCCTTCGACGCGGCCGGCGGCTCGGCCAAGTGGCAGGCGGATGGCGAGTGGGGGAAGAAGCGGGCAGACCACGGCTCGCATCTTTCCATTCCGGCGATCGTCGGCGATCGGCTGTACGTCCGCCCCGCCGTGTACGACTTGAAGGACGGCAAGCAACTGCCGCTGTCGATCCCCGTCGGCGGCTGCGGCACGTACGCCTGCACCACCGACGCCTTGTTCCAACGCGCGGGCAGCGGCCAGAACTTCACAATGTGGAACGCCACCAGCGGCCAGTTGACCCAATTTCAGCGGCTGCGGCCCGACTGCTGGCTAAGCACGATCCCCGCCGGCGGCATGCTGCTCTCGCCCGAATCGGGAGGCGGATGCAGTTGCGGCATGTGGCTGGAGACCTCGGTGGGGTTTGTCCCCCGCACGCTGGCGACCTCGCGATAGGAAAAAGGATGTTCACCACGGAGACACGGAGGCACGGAGAAGGTTAATGTCTAATGTCTAAATCCCAATGCCCAAAAAAACCTATGCAACTCCTTCATTGGACATTGGGATTTAGACATTGGGATTTTCGTCTCTGTGCCTCTGTGTCTCTGTGGTTCAGAGTCTCTTTGGTTCAAAACAACCCGCTATGATCCAAATCCGCCACCTCTCCGTCCGCCTGGGCAATTTCCGGCTCGACGATGTCAACTTCGACGTCGACGAGGGGGCGTATGCCGTGTTGATGGGGCGGACTGGCGCGGGGAAGACGACGCTGCAGGAGTGCA
>JAIOQB010000225.1 GCA_021413585.1 Planctomycetia bacterium | reverse complement strand
GGCACTTTGTCGCTAGCGCCGCTATGATAGCGGCCGGTTGATGTCTCGTCCGCTTGTCTCTCGACCGTCGCCATCGCCGCCAGGTTTGCAACCGCCATGGGCTCTCCGGCCGACCCACAGCACGACCGCATCTGCGAAGCCCTGTTCGCGGGCAAGAAGATCGAAGCGATCAAACTCTACCGCGAACTCAGCGGCCAGGGACTGCGCGAGTCGAAGGATTTTGTCGAAGGGCTCGAAGCCCGCCTCCGCGAGCAGCAGCCCGAACGCTTTACCAAAGCGGATGCCAGCGGCGGCGGCTGCGCGCCGCTGCTGATGGTGCTGCTGGGCATCGTGGCGCTGGCGGGCGTATGGTGGCTGGTGCGGTGAATGCTTAGCGCCGCAAACTGGGGCGTTGCCCCAGGCACGCCGCGTTGCGAGCATAAACAACTCGCACCCTACGGCTGCTTCACATCCCTCCCTTGCAGATGATAGATCGCCAGGCACTTGTCGTCCGGGCCGGTCACTTCGCGGATGTCGAACACTCCTTCCACCGCCACGGGACGCACGGCGTAGTCGGTGGACTTGCCGGCGTCCATCTCCACCAGCACGCAGTCGTACAACGCCGCCCCGGGGCCGAAGCAGCACTGCATATTGTCGCGCACCAATACAAACTGCGTCAGCCCATGCTGCTTGAAGCTCGGCAGAATGAAGCCGCGGATCCGAACCGGCTGGCCCGCCAGGGCCTCGATCTGCGGAGTGATCAGCGACCGCTTGAACGGCTGGTTCTTCGTCATCGGGAACTTGATCGTGTCGAAAGAGATATCGCGAATCCGTCCCGCCGCGGCTGGGGCAGGGGGGGCGACCGCAGTTGCCGGCGCGGCGGTATTTGGTTTTGCGACAGCTTCCGTGCTCCGCACTTCCGCCGTCACGGCCGGAGCCGGCATTTGCGGCGCTGAGCCCGCGTGCGACTCGCCGCAGCCGGAGAGCGCCAGGCAGAGTACCGCAATGAAGCTAAGCAATGTGAGCCTTGGTGCCACTGCTGGCTTGTCCAGCAGTGCAGACAACACTGCTGGACAAGCCAGCAGTGGCACCCTGTTCGCAGACACTTCGTTCTGTTCACTCACCGTCATTGCAAATAATCCGCGTCCAGGTGGTAGTAAACATCGCCACCGGCGTCGATCGCGTTGTTGGCCGGGCTGATGTGGAAGATGCAGCCGACGCGGTTCACTCCAGTGTTGAACGTCAGGCTCAGCGGGTCCTTCAGCGTCACCTGCACTCGATCCGTGATCTTCGGATTGCCGCCGAAGCAGCAGGTGCCCCGGTCGCGGACCAGCAGAAACTGCTTGATCCCGCGCGTCTTCGAGCTGCCGGGAAACACATACCCTTCGATGAACACCCGCTTCCCTTCGAGTTCCTTGGCCAGCGGCGGCACCACCTGCCCGCGGACCCCTTCCTCGGGTTGGAGTTGGGCATAGCTGATTTCCGTGTACCCTGGCGGAACTTTGGTCAGATAGTCGTACGTCGCGTAGCTCCACCCGGCGGCCAGGCAGACCAGTGACAAGCCGATGCCCGCCCAGGCCAGCCCTCGCCCGGCCAGCTCGCTGGCGCGGAGGCGAATCTGCCGCAGCGCCAACATTCCGCTGAGCACCCCCAGCAGCGGAATGATCCCCAGCCAGGGAGTCAACAACGTCAGCCCCCCCAGCAGCGCCAGCAACACGCTGGCCACCGCAGCGGAACTGAGCGCGCGGTATGCCTCGTAGCCTTCGGCGGGGGAGGGGGATTCGTAGGGATGGACTTCGATACTCATACTCAGCCTGCTGATCGCGTAACTGGGCGTTGCCCCAGGCACCCTGATATTTCTAATCGCTTCTAACCTGTCGGCTCGCTTCTAGCCTGTAGACTTCGCCGCCGCGCGTCTCGGCGCGTGCAGGATCCACCAGAACATACCCAGCAGCGCGGCGGCGGCGACAATCGGCACCCCCACCACCATCGCTCGCAACTGCCCCACCGTATAGCGGCTGGCCAATTCCTCTCGATCGCGCGGCGCCACCAACTTCTTAGCCGGCTTGGGAGGCGCATTTTCGATCGTGCCCGACTCGGCCGCCGGCGGCGCCTCCGCCAGCGTCGGCGCGGCACTATTCGTCCATTGGATTGCTTTCAACTGGGCCCCTTTCGACGCGTCCGCTTTCCCAGCCGTCGGTGTTTTGGAAGCCGGCGTCTTGGCATCTGGTTTCTTTGTCGTCTCCGGTTTTGTTGCCGGCGCCGGAGCCGAGCCGCCGAACGGGAAGAACGACGCCGCGCGGCGGAACGATTCGGGATCCAGCTTCGCCAGCTCGTCCAGCTTGGCCTTCGCTTCCGGCCGAGGGCAGGCCCGCAGGAAGTTGATGATCGGCACCCGGACGTAGCTCCATTCCTTGGTCGACGTCTTGAACAACTCCACCAGCCGGTCGACGCTCTCCCAATCTTCCCAGCGGGCCAGATCGGGGATTACCAGGTCGGCCAGTTGCGGCCGGTCGAGCATCAGCCGCAGCGCGGCGATGGCCCGGTCGCGCGGAATGATGTCCGCCTGCTGCCCATGAAACCGCACCGCCATGATCGCCGAGTAGGTCTGCGTGTAGTCGGCGTCTTTCTTCTTCAAGAACATTTCCTCCACCAGCGGCATTCCCTGCGGGCCGCCGAGCGTGAGA
>JAIOQB010000224.1 GCA_021413585.1 Planctomycetia bacterium | reverse complement strand
ATGGGATCAAGTCCACCATCGTCGTCTTCGGCAGCACGCAGATTATCGAGCGGGCCACCGCGCAAGGGCATCTGGACGCGGCCGCCGCGGCGCTGAAGGTCAACCCGGACAACCTGGGCCTGAAGCGGCAAGTGGAACTGGCCGAGCGGCTGCTCGAGCGGAGCCGGTTCTATGACGCGGCCCGCGAGTTCGGGCGGCTCGTTTCTTCCACCTGCCAGATCGGCGGCGAATGCGACTACGTGATCGTCACCGGCGGAGGGCCGGGCATTATGGAAGCGGCCAACCGGGGGGCGTTCGACGTCGGCGCCAAGTCGATTGGGCTGAACATCACGCTGCCGAAGGAGCAGGCGCCGAACCCTTACATCACGCCTGACCTCTGCTTGCGGTTTCATTATTTCGCGCTCCGCAAGATGCACTTCCTGCTGCGGGCGAAGGCGCTGGTGGTGTTCCCCGGCGGGTTTGGCACGATGGACGAGTTGTTCGACGCCCTGACTCTCCGCCAGACCGACCGCATGCAGGCGATTCCCATCGTGCTCTTCGGCCGCGACTATTGGAGCCGCGTGATCGACTTCCAATTCCTGGCCAACGAAGGGATGATCCGCGACGAGCATCTGCAACTGTTCCAATACGCGGAAACGCCCGAGGAAGCGTGGGAGTTGATCCGCCGGTTTCATCACCATGCGCCCGAGGCGGGGCCGAAGCTTTAACTGGCGTTACTTAAAAACTATTGAACCACAGAGACACAGAGACGAACGGAGGAGACGACGGACATTTTTTACAGAAGGTCGCAAAGGACGCGAAGAAGACACACACACGCCATTGCTTCTTTGCGAACTTCGCGACCTTCTGTTCAAACCTTTTTTCGTTTCCTCTGTGCCTCTGTGGTTAAAAAAATTTCCTTTGTTTGGCGCGAGCTAAGCCATGCCCAAAACTGCTACCCACCGCGTGGCCCTGGTGACGGGCTCTGGTCCGCCGCGAGTTGGCAACGCGATTGCGCGGACGCTATCGGCCCGGGGCTATCATGTGGCGGTGCACGCCAACCGGTCGCTGCGGCAGGCCCAGTCGACGGCCGAGGAACTGACCACCGCGGGGCATGAAGCGATCGCGGTGACCGCCGACCTGACGCAGGAGCAGGCGGTGATCGACATGGTGGCCCGGGTGCGCGAGCGGTTTGGCCGGATCGACGCACTGGTCAACGCGGCCGCCATCTACGACGCGGCCACGCTGGAGAACACCACGGCCAACGACGTCCGCCATCAATTTGAAACCAACACGCTGGCCACGTTCCTCTGCTGCCAGCATGTCGGGCTGGCGATGGTCGCGCAGTCCGCGGGCGGGGCGATCGTCAACATCGGCGATTGGGCCATCGCCCGGCCGTATGCCGACTACGCCGCTTACCTGACAAGTAAAGGGGCGATCCCCACGCTCACCCGGACCTTCGCCGTCGAACTGGCCCGCCGCAACCCTCGCGTGCGCGTCAACGCGATCCTCCCCGGCCCCGTGCTGTTCCCCCCCGGCATGCCCGAGGCGGAGCGGCGCGCGGCAGTCGCCGCCACGTTGGTGAAGCGCGAAGGCCGGCCGCAGCACGTCGCCGACGCGGCGGTGCTGCTGCTGGAGAACGAGTTCATCACGGGCGTCTGCCTGCCGGTGGACGGGGGACGGTCGATCTGCTCGGAATAGCGGATTTTCGGCATAGTACCCATCACGCTCCGCGTGATGCACCGTGTGATGCGAAGCCTCACGCGGAGCGTGAGGGGTACTATGGCTGTAGCGTTGTGCTGAGCGAGTTGGTGGCGCCGGCACTGGCAAAGCCCAATGGCGTCCGGGAATTGCGTTTATGGATCAGATTCTACCAGACAACGGGCAGAGAAGCGCTGGGCGTGCGCCGTGGTTGTCTGCGCGCGGTTTGGAGAGTCGCTGTTGGCGCATGCGGCGG
>JAIOQB010000223.1 GCA_021413585.1 Planctomycetia bacterium | reverse complement strand
TGCTGATCAACGTCTCCCAACCGGAGGAATGCCGCATCGCGGTCGTCGAGGCCGGACTCCTCGAAGAACTCTACATCGAGCGCAGCAGCCAGACCAATTACGTCGGCAACATCTACAAAGGCGTGGTGGTCAACCTCGAGCCGAGCATCCAGGCGGCGTTTGTCGATTTTGGCGTCGGCCGCAACGGTTTTCTGCACATCAGCGACGTCGAGCCGCAATACTACCGCCAGGGTGGCTACGACCCCAACAAGCCGATCGACTCCCCCGGCGCGGTCCGCATCGACGCGCCCGCCGGCAATGCCGACACCGAGTTCGACGATGACGACGCAGCCGACGACGCCGAAGGGGGCGACTCCGCTTCCGAATCGGGCCGGCCGCCGAACCGCCAGCATGGCCGCCACCGCCCGCCGCGCCCCGGCGCCCGCCCGCGCGTCAAACCGCCGATTCAAGAAATCCTCCGCCGCGGCGACGAAGTGCTGGTGCAAGTGATCAAAGAAGGCATGGGCACGAAGGGCCCAACCCTTTCCACATACATCAGCATCCCTGGGCGCTACCTGGTGCTGATGCCGGCGCTGGGCCGCGTAGGCGTATCGCGCAAGATCGAAGACGATGTGGATCGCCGCCGTTTGCGCGACATTCTGCTGGAACTCAATCCGCCCAAGGGCCTGGGCTTTATCATTCGCACCGCCGGGGCAGGGCGGACGAAGCGCGAGTTGTCTCGCGATCTGGCATATCTGCTGCGGCTGTGGAAAGTGATCGTGCGCCGCATCCGCAATTGTCCCTCTCCGGTGGATATCTACCAGGAGAGCGACATGATCATCCGCACGATCCGCGATATTTTTTCCGGCGACTTCGATACGATTTGGATCGATGAGCCGGGGGCCCACGAGCGGGCACGCGAGTTCCTGCAGATGGTCATGCCGCGGCACGTCGGCCGATTGCAGCTCTACGAAGGGCGCGAGCCGCTGTTTCACAAGTACAAGCTGGAGGAAGAAATCGCCAAGATTCACCAGCGCAAGGTGCCGCTGTCGCGCGGCGGGTCGATCGTCATCGACCAGACCGAAGCCCTGGTGGCCATCGACGTCAACAGCGGCAACTTCCGCGCCGACGACAACGCGGAGGAAACCGCGTTTCAGATCAATCAACTCGCCGCCCGCGAGATTGCCCGGCAGTTGCGGCTGCGCGACCTTGGCGGCGTGGTGGTCAACGACTTCATCGACATGCGGAAGGAAAAGCACCGCCGCGGCGTGGAGCGCGCCTTGCGCGACGCGGTGAAGCGCGACAGGGCCCGCACGAAGATTTTGCGCACCAGCCCGTTCGGCCTGATCGAAATGACCCGGCAGCGGATTCGCCCCAGCTTGAAGCGGAGCGTGTATCGCGAGTGCCCCGGCTGCACCGGCACCGGCCTGGTGAAAACGCCCGAGAGCATGGCGATCGAGGTCGTGCGGCTGCTGCTGCTGGCGACGCACCAGAACCTCTCTAGCATCTCGGTTACAGTCAACGACGGCGTGGCGTCGTACCTGAACAACAAGAAGCGCCGCGACATCAGCCGGCTGGAGGACGAGGCCAAGGTCTCCGTCCAGGTGATCGGCCGCGAGGACTTTTTGCCGGAGCAGGTGGTGTTTGTGTGCCTCGATTCGCAGGGGCGGGAAGTGAAGTTTCCGCCGGGATAAGGGGCTTTTGCCCCCCCGCCGGCCTCCCCTCGACATGGGCCGGATTTATGGCTAAATTGTGTGATTCGATTAAATGCAAATTAAGCGAGGTAGAACCTCGCGGGCAGTGCGTTCCTGGGCGGAGCCTGGGAACAAGTAATGCACGACAAATAATAACGACAACGGGTTAACACCATGTACGCGATCATTGCCGACAGCGGCCAGCAGTTCAAAGTGGAAGAGGGGCAGAAGCTCCAGGTCGACTATCGAGATATGGCAGTCGGCGACACGCTGACGTTCGAGGAAGTGCTCGCCGTCGGCGACGGCGCCGGGCTGAAAATCGGCCGACCCACGCTCGCCGGGGCCAAGGTCGTCGCGGAAGTGGTGGCCGTCACCCAAGGCCCGAAGCTCGTCATCCAGCGGATGCGCCGCCGCAAAAACTCTCGCCGCAAAACCGGCCACCGCCAGATCTACACGGAAGTGAAGATCAATAGCATCGTGAGCTAGTGAGCGGAATGGCGCTAGCCACCGGTCCCGGGCGGCCAAGCGCAACGTGTTACCCGCGATTAGCGGCTCGCGGAAGGCCCGGCGAATCTCCACCGGGCGTTTCTTCATCACCTCAAGTTCACTACGAGCAGCGCGATCCCCACGCCCAGCAGGATCGTCAGCCCCACCAGCGCGTAGACGATCGCCAAGCGGCGCGGCTCGAGATACCACGTCAGCCGCCTCACTTCCGCATAATAGGGTGAAAATACCATCCGACTCTTGGGCCGCAGCAGCACGAATAGAATATAGGCGTTGACCAAAAAATTCACCGGATGAAACACGAACAGCGCCGACAGGATCAGCGCTCCCCACCGCGACGCGGGCGTGAACTGGCGCAACCCTCGCCCCAGGCGAAACCACACCACCGTCACCGTGGCGCACAGGACGAACACCAATAACATGATGGGTGACGTCCGGCTGAACAACCTGGAATTCGTGAGAAATGGTGCCGCCACGCACAAAATGCCAAGGGCCATCAACCCCCCGCCGATGTAATACAGCATCCCCACCGCGCGGATTTCTCCCTCGTGGTTGAGGTGATCGCGGCGCACCGCCTCCGCCTCCGCCGGAGTGGCCGGCAGATCAAGGACCGGGCCAACGTCCATCGCCGGCGAGGCGTAGGGGTTTTTCGAGTCGTCCACAGTTCAGATTCTCTGGTCAGATTCTCTGGCAACCAAGTGGAGTATTCCTGGACCGACGACTCAATCGCTTCAACCGAGCCTTGAAACGACAGGTTCTCGATCCCGCCAATGGCCTAACCATACCACGCCATCCAGCCCACTGCCGCGGCGATCCCGGCGATCACTCCTACGGCGGCGGTCGCGGCGAGCAGGCGGTCAAAATTCGTCCAGCCCCGGTAGCGCATTTTCGGCGTCATGCGGCACACCTCGGCGTATTGCGGCGAGAGAACGGCTCCTCCCTGGCGGCTTAACAACAGGTACAACACCCAGCCGTTGACCAGAGTTCCCAACGGAAAGATCAGCAGGCCGACGCCGGAGAGCAAAACCAGCGGCAGCTTGACGCGGCGATCGAGCCGTCGCAGGGCAAAGCCGACTGCAAAGGCACAGCAGGCCAGCCCCACTAGCAGCACGCTTCCGCCCAGCACAGGCCATTGCCAATCGGCGGGGATCATCCGCGCGCCCTCGGAAAACAGTTCTCCACCGGAATACAGTCCCCCCATGGCCGGGACGGAAAGCAGCGAGCCGAGGATCTCGTACACCAGCCCCACGGAGCGAATTTCCCCTTCATGCCGCAAATGCTGCATCCGAATATCCTCCGCCTCGGCCACCGTGCGCGGCATCGAGACCGTCGGCCCGGCGTCGATCGCCGGCGCAGCGTAGGGATTTAACATTTCGTTCATCTGTATTACGTGCTTGTTTAGTTCACATGCGTTCTCAGGGACGAATCCCGCCACGCAGCGCAGGCAGAATCGAGGCTGCGAACCCCAGGCCCACAAGTGCCAGCAGCAACAACATCGCGGCGATCGGCGTTCGATACAACAGGTGCGCCTGCCGCCGCACGTCAGCGTAATGCTGCGAAAACACGATTCGCCCTTTCTCGCAGACCAGCAGATAAAGAACATAGCCGCTGATCATCGCCGGCACCGCGGAAATGGGGAGGTACCAAAATGAAAACGAGGCCGTCCACATGGACCACACGGCCGAGATTGAGAGAGCCAGCCCCACCACGACCGCCGCGGGGATTCGCGTTCGCGCGTCTAGGGTGCGAAGCCCGCGTCCCAGGACAAGCAGCGCGATCCCCATCCCTACGCACAACGGCACGATCAATAGCAGCTCGAAAACGCGCCGCCCGTTGAGCTGCCGCGCCACGCCGATGTTCGACGCCAGAAACCCAATCACTCCAATCAGCGGCACGATGCCGACCAGGTAGAACAATCCACCGACCGACCGCACCTCCGCCTCGTGATTCAAATACTGCGCGCGGATCCGCTGCGCCGCGGACAAAGGCGATTCCTCGACCACCGGCAATGGCTCGGGTGAGGACTGCGGCGCGGCGTAAGGATTATTGTCGGAAGTCATTTCTTAGGGTCCGGTACGCGAAGTCAGGTGCGAAGTATCTTATTAATGCTTCCAGTGCGAAGGTTCAAACGCGAGTGCAAAGGTCCAGATCATCCATGGAATGATGACTGCCCCGACGGCGATCGCTACAAGCGGTGCACTCCCAATTAGATGCGGTGTTTGCCGCCGTACCTCGGCGTATTTGCGGGAGAATACCATGACGCCCTGTGGACTCATCATCAAATACAGTACGTACGCAAATAGCAGCTCAGGAAAAAGTGCCAGTACTGGGTGTTCTATTGCCAGCCAGGCACAAAGACCGAGAACAACGATTGCTATGAGTGAAACCCCAACGCGGACGCGACTATTGAGCGTGCGCAGTCCTCGCCCAAGCACAATCAGAGCAATCGTGCAGGCACTTCCAAATGCCACATAACCGACGCAAGAAGCGAAATAGCCATAGGTGTTCGCGGGAAATGTCGCTTCAAATTTTTCCCATCGCGTTAGGAACAAAATTAATGATGCAAATCCTCCGAAATAAAATAACCTGCCGAAGTATCGAACTGCTGACTCGTGACTCAGATACTGCGCGCGGATCCGCTGCGCCTCGGACAACGAAGACTCCTCCACCACCGGCAAGGGCTCGGGTGACGATTGCGGCGCAGCGTAGGGGTTTTCGGCGTCGTGGGGCATGGGGTACGGCTGTGGTGGTGACAGGGTGCCTGGGGCAGAGCGCCGGCGATGCCCAGCCGCATTAGATTAAACGCGGTGGCACAACGCAAAACACCCGCCCGTAGGTCCCGGTCTGCCGGATCGGCGGCTGGGGTTTCACTTCGCTGCGCTACGTTCAGCCCCAGGCACCCGGCATCCCCAGGCAACCCGCGGGCGCCATTTCCAGCCATTTCACCTGTTGAGCCGTTCACCCCCGGGCGGAGCCCGGGGCTATTTTTGCACGGTTTTCCCGCCGGCAACCCCCGTTTTCCCCGGTGATTTCACCAGCTAGCATTCCCGAATTCCAAAAACCCTCTGGAAAAACCAACTGTCCCGCCGGCTCCTCGGAAGTAGCCCCTCAACCCAGCCAATTAGTGCGATCGCGTTAACCTACTGTGAAGAAACGGTTTAGGACATTATTCAGAAATCCTGGTTGACGACCTTTCGAAAGCGGGTAAACTCTGACCTTTCACCATCTATTGTGTCCACAAGGGCATCGAATACAATATATGGTAGTAAACGAGCTATCTTACCACTTTTTGGCCGCAAGTTCATTTTGCCCTGAAAGTGTTTGATCTTGGGTCGGCGGGGTTGCCGACCTTTTATGATGGATTAGTATACGCCAGTATACTAATGGAACGGATGCCCGCGTCTACTTATGGAGGAGGACCTTCTATGGCCACCGCCGAATTCGGCATTACCAATCCCCGTCCCCATGTCACCAAGTCCGCGGCCGAGCACCGCCCGGGTGTGGGGATGTCGTTTGAACCTGTCTTCTGCCCCGCCGAAGTGGCCGATCCATTTGCCACCGTCGACTGGTCGCGCCGCACCGCCGCCATCAAAGGCGAGGGGGGCGAAGTCCTGTTCGAGCAAACCGACTGCGAAGTCCCCGCTGGCTGGAGCCAGTTGGCCACCAACGTCGTAGTCAGCAAATACTTCTACGGCGAGATCCACACCCCGCAGCGCGAGCGGAGCGTCAAGCAACTCATCCACCGCGTCTCGCGGACCATCGCCGACTGGGGCAAGGCCGACGGCTATTTCGCCACCCCGGAGGACGGCGAGCGGTTCTATCGCGAGCTGACCTGGCTCTGCCTGCACCAGCACGGGGCGTTCAATTCGCCCGTATGGTTCAACGTCGGGCTGTATCACCAGTACGGCGTCGAAGGCGCCCCCTGCAACTGGCATTGGGACCAAGAAACCCGCACGGTCCGCCAGCCGCAGAACCCGTACATGTATCCCCAGGGTTCGGCCTGCTTTATCCAAAGCGTGTCGGACAACATGGAAGACATCATGCGCCTGGCCACCAGCGAGGCGATGCTGTTCAAGTTCGGCTCGGGCACGGGCACCGATCTCTCGACGCTCCGCTCGCATCGCGAGAAGCTCGGCGGCGGCGGCAAGCCTTCCGGCCCCCTCTCCTTCATGCGGGTGTACGATCAAATCGCCGCGGTGGTCAAAAGCGGTGGCAAGACGCGCCGCGCGGCCAAGATGCAGTCGATGAAGGTCTGGCATCCGGACATCATGGAGTTCATCGAGTGCAAGGCCAAGGAAGAAGCCAAGGCCCACTGCCTGATCGAAAAAGGTGGCTACGAGTCGAACTTCAACGGCGAAGCCTACAGCTCGATCATGTTCCAGAACGCGAACCTCTCCGTCCGCGTGACCGATGAGTTCATGAACGCCGTGGCAAACGACGAGCAGTGGTGTACGCATTGGGTCACCGACCCGAACGTGGCCGGCCCCAGTTGGCCCGCCCGCGAGGTGCTCGACCGCATGGCCAGCAACGCCTGGAAGTGCGGCGACCCGGGCGTGCAGTACGACACGACGATCAACGCCTGGCACACCTGCCCGAACTCGGGCCGGATCAACGCCAGCAATCCGTGCTCGGAATACATGTTCCTCGACGACACCGCCTGCAATCTGGCCAGCATCAACCTGATGAAGTTCCGCCAGCCGGACGGCACGTTCGACGTGGTGCGGTTCCGCCACGCCTGCCGGGTGTTCTTCGTCGCCCAGGAAATCCTGGTCGATCACGCCAGCTACCCGACGCCCCGGATCGCGGAGAACAGCCACCGCTTCCGCCCGCTGGGCCTGGGCTATTCGAACCTCGGCAGCCTGCTGATGACCGGCGGCATTCCGTACGACTCGGCCGAAGGGTACGGCGTGTGCGGCGCGATCACCGCGCTGCTGCACGGCGCCGCCAACCTGGCGAGCGCGGAGATGGCGGCGGTTGTCGGGCCGTTCGATGGT
>JAIOQB010000148.1 GCA_021413585.1 Planctomycetia bacterium | reverse complement strand
GCTGCGGCGGTCGGCCGCGGTGGCGGCGCCGCCTTGCAACGCCCTGTCGATGACGGCGGAAAGCTGCGCCCGCTTGGCGCCGAGCGCGTCGAACCCGCCGGCCTTGACCAGCGTTTCCAGCGTGCTGCGGTTGACGGCTCTGGGGTCCACGCGGTCGCAGAAGTTGAACATGCTGGTGAACGGCCCGCCGCGCCGCCGCTCTTCGACAATCGCCGCACCCGCCCCGCCGCCGCAACCTTTGATGGCGGACAGGGCGAACACGATCTGCCCCGATAGCTTTGCGTCGTCCGCCTTGCAGACGGTGAACTCGACGTCGCTGCGGTTGACGTTCGGGCCCAGCACTTCAATCTCCATCCGGCGGCAATCTTCCAGATGCTCCACCAGCGGATCCTTGGTCTTGAAGTTGCGCCCCGGGATGTCGCCGGTGAGCAGCGCGGCCATGAACTCCAGCGGGTAATGGGCCTTGAGGTAAGCCGTTTGATACGCGATCAAAGCGTACGCCGTCGAATGGCTTTTGTTGAAGCCGTAGCCGGCGAACTTTTCGATCATGCCGAACAGGTCGGTTGCCTCGCGCTTGCTGAGACCCTTCGCGCTGGCCCCTTCGATGAACTGCTCTCGATACTTGGCAATGTCCGCCAGCTTCTTCTTGCTGATCGCTTTGATGCAGCTATAGGCGGACGAAAGCGGGATGCCACCCAGGCGATTGAGGATCAGCATCACCTGCTCCTGGTAGACCATCACGCCGTGGGTCTCTTCCAGCACTTCGCGCATCACCGGGTGCAGATACTCGGCCTGCTTGCGGCCATGCTTCACCGCCACGTAGTCGTCGACCATGCCCCCTTCGAGCGGGCCGGGGCGATACAGGGCGTTAGTGGCGATGATGTCGCGGAAGTGATCGGGCTTCATCTTCTGCAACAGATCGCGAATGCCGCCGCTTTCAAGCTGGAAAATGCCCTTCGTTTCGCCGCGGCAGAGCAGGGCGAACGTCGCCTGGTCGTCGAGCGGGAATCGTTGCGGGTCGATCGTCTGGCCGGTCGTCTGCTGAATCAGATCGACCGCCTTCGAGAGAATCGTCAAGTTGCGCAGGCCGAGGAAGTCCATCTTCAAGAGGCCGGCCGCTTCGACATCGCCCATCGCCCATTGGGTGATGATGTCTTCCTTGCCTTGCACGCGGCAGAGCGGCACGTATTCGGTCAGCGGCTGATCCGCGATCACCACCGCCGCCGCGTGCGTGCCGACGTTGCGGGCGAGCCCCTCGATCTTCTGCGCCAGGTTCAGTAGCTCGCGCACTTCCGGGTCGGCTTCGTAGACGCGGCGCAGCTCTTCGCTTTGCTTGAGCGCTTCGGGGAGCGTGATGCCCAATTGGTCTGGAACGAGCGCCACCACGGCGTCAACGCGGGGAATCGGCAGGCTCATCGCCCGGCCGACGTCGCGAATCGCAGCGCGGGCGGCCAGCGTGCCGAACGTGCCGATCTGGGCGACGTTCGCTTCGCCGTATTTGTCCTTCACGTATTGAATGACCTGCGCGCGGCGCTCCTTGCAGAAGTCGATGTCGATATCGGGCGCCTCCCGACGGCTTTCGTCCAGGAACCGTTCGAACAGCAGATCGTACTTGAGCGGGCAGACGTGGCTCAGGTAGAGCGCATAGCAAACGAGCGAGCCGACGCCCGAGCCGCGGGCCGTGGCCGGGATCTTCCGCTCGCGGGCAAACCGCACAAAGTCCCACACGATGAGGAAATAGTTGTCGAAGCCCAGCTTGCCGATCACGTCCAACTCGCGATCGAGCCGCGCGAGCACTTGCTGCCCCAGCACGCCGCCGGGACGCTGCTCTTCGTCGTCGGCATACCGCTCGTTAAGCCCCGCCAGGCACAGCTCGCGCAGGTAGTCCGCGGCGGAACTTTGCTCTTCGAGTTTGTAGACCGGGAAGTGCCGCTTGCCAAGTTCCAGATCGATGTCCACCGAGTCGGCAATCTGCTGGCTGCGGGCGACGGCGTCTTCGAGGCCCGGGAACGCGGCGTACATCTCTTCGGGCGAGCGGAGATAGAACTGGTCGTTCTCCATCTTCATCCGGTTGGTGTCAGTGCGGAACTTGCCGGTGTTGATGCACAGCAAAATGTCCTGGGCTTCGGCGTCTTCCTGGTTGATGTAGTGGGCATCGCAGGTGGCGACCAGCGGCAAACCCATCCGGCGGGCGATGTCGATCGAGCCCTCCATTGCCAGCCGCTGGATTTCGAGCCCGTTGTTCTGGACCTCGATGTAGTAGCGATCGCCAAACGTCTGGTGAAACCAGCCGGCGATCTTTTCGGCCTCTTCCAGATCGATCTCCCGCCCACTGCCGCGCAGGATGCTGCGGCTTAGTTCGCCCGAGACGCAGCCGCTGAGGCAGATCAAGCCTTCGCTATGGGCGGCGAGCAGTTCCTTGTCGATCCGCGGCTTGAAGTAGAATCCGTCGAGGTAGGCATGCGACGCCAGCCGGATCAGGTTCTTAAACCCGGTGCGGTTCTGGGCGAGCAGCGTCAGGTGATAGCTCGACTCCTTCTGCGTGCCGGACTCCTTCTCGCGGCGGCTGCCCGGGGCGATGTACGCCTCGTACCCCAGCACCGGATTGATGCCGGCCCCCTTGGCCTCTTTGTAGAACTCGATGGCGCCGTGCAGATTGCCGTGGTCGGTAATCGCCAGGGCGTTCATGCCGAGCGCCTTGGCGCGGGCGATTAGCCCCTCCGTCGGCGCGGCGCCGTCGAGGAGGCTGTAGTGGCTGTGGCAGTGGAGATGGACGAATGATTGTTGAGACGGTGATTGTTGAGACATGGCTCCTCCGTGGCTAGGAGGATTTTAGCAGTTAGTCACGGCTTGCCACAGCGGGCAAATTTATCCTGAAAAATCAGCGCCGGCGAATCAGCGAAATATCCCCTGCAAAAGCGGGCACGAACTATTTGGCTTGCGGTGGCTGTTTTGGATCGAATGCGCTCGGATCAACCGCGTCCAATAGCTCGAAAGTCAGCAATCGCTTCTCGATAAATGGCTTTCCATCGAGAGTTGTGATCGAGACGGTGGGCACGTTAAGACTTCCGTAGGGTTTGTAATCCGAGAACGCGATTTTTTGAACACTCGCTTGCCCAGTAAACGGATTTCGGGCGGCTTTAGTAGATTCGCGTACGAGATGGTCCATGGAATCGATGGCGATGTTCACCACGCGCACACCATTTACTTTGAGGTCCAGATTATCAACTGTTCGCCCGCCAATATTTGACCTCCCCGAAACCTCGTATCGTCTGCTGGGATCATGCTTCGACACATTGTGAACAGCGCAGAGATTGTTTAGCAATTCAAATGGGTACAGGGATTGAACTCGTCCAATCTCGGGATGGCCAAGCTGGTCATCTTTATCGAAGGGAACAAACGGCTTGCCATCTCGGCTTTTCCAGGCATTACCGGCGACAAATATTTCGACGGTGTTGTCGATGTAATCTTTCTCGCCTGGCTTTGTGACAACGTGCGCGGTCTCGCGTCGCAGACGGTCGGGCATTTCGAATAGTTCGACGGTCGTAATCCGGTCTTCCGCCCCGCCTTGTAGAAATCCACGCGTGAACAGTTTGATTCTGCCCGCGCGCAGATTTGCGAATACATCCTTGCCACCGTGGGCAGCTATCGCCTCATCCAATGGATCGATTGCCGGACTATTCGGCAACTGACTTTTCGTTGTGGTTACCGGTGACTGGGTCGGAATGGGTTGCGATCGCTCACATCCTAGAATGAAAGCGGCAAGCACTATCGGAATGCAAGCGAGAAACCTCGTTTTACTCAACACTTGTATGGTGGGGTGTATGGTGGGGATCGGGCGGCGTGATACAAAAGGATAGAGCATGTCGCGATATCCCACGGCAAATACCTCGTAAACAGCGACAAGATCAACTCTGCGCCTGGCGGCGCACGTAGGCGACCGCCGCCTGGATTTCGCGTTCGACCACCTTCGCCGAAACGCCCCGATTGCGGTCCTGTGCCTTACGGATTTGCTTCCAACCGGCTTTAAGAATGGCGTCCTTTTCCGCTTTAGACCGCTCCTGGAGGCGGACGACCACCTCGTCAGGTAAACCGTCGATCATTTTTTGAAGTTTCGACTTTCGCATGGGATCAATTTACCTCATCTCCCATGCTGAATCCAATACATCAGCCCGTACGCTACCAGCCACGCCGAGCCAAAGACGGGGGAGAGCATCCAGCACAACTTCGGATAGGTGCGGTAAAAGAAGAGGCCGCTCGTAATCAAACCCGTGACCAGGACAAACAGCAGGATCGCGATGACGTTCCAAGTGGCGGGGTAAGTTGCGGTGAGCCAAATGAAGCAGCCGAATGCTGCCACTTTCAGGATGCTGAATACCACCGTGGAAAGGAAATAGTTGCCCACGGGAAACTTTGGATCATCGTCAGGCATGACGTCGCACCGCGATAAAACCGTACCCGCGCGAACCACGGCTCCGGGCAAACCTCGCCTACTCCTCCCGCGGCTCCGCGATCCTGCGCAAATAATCGCTCAGCTTCGCATCCAGATCCAGCACGTTCTGCCACTGGTGCAGGTCGAGCGTGATCCGTTCGTCGTTGGCGGTGCTGCGGACGGTGGCCAGCAGATCCCGAATTCGCAAATGCAGGTATTCCAGCAGTTCGGAAAGCTGCGCGGCCTGGCCGGGGCTCATCGAGTCGGGCAGGTCGGGGGCGTGCAGGGCGCACAGGGCGGAGCGGATCTCAGGGTTGTCCTGCCAGCCCAACTCAAAATCGAGATTGGCCCGCTGCACTTCCTGAAGCGGAGAATCCGCAGCCGGATTTCGTCGCCGTTGACCTTAGTGCCGTTGGTGCTCTCCAGGTCGGTCAGAATGATCTTGTCTTGATCCTCCTGAATCTTGACGTGGAACCGGCTGACCCGCTCGTCGTTGAGCTGGATCGAGTTCCCCTCTTCCCGGCCGATGGTGATCGGCGTGGGCAAGTCGTTGAACACCCGCCCCTGATCCGCGCCGTCGAGAATGCGAAAAGTGACCAGAACCATGGACGCCAGAGGTGGTAGGGGTGATTGCGGCCGCGGCGCCGGTTGGGGTTGGACTTAACGCGTAGGGTTCATCGGGTTCGGATCGGCCGCGGCACGGCGGCAACCGGCGGCTGGACGCTGCTGCGCTTATAGCAACGGCTTGCGAGCCTGGTCAAGTCAGCCAGCCGCACGGTGTTCTTAATGGAGTCGATTTAATATCGGCGGGGGTGCCTGGGCAACGCCCCAGCAGGCTAATCCAACGTGGTGCGGGATTGTCCCCGCCACCCCGCCCCGCCGTTGTAAAACCCGCCGCCACGTTCTATTCTACACCATCGTCGCGCGCCCGTGGCGCAATTGGATAGCGCATCGGTCTTCGGAACCGAGGGTTGCAGGTTCGAATCCTGCCGGGCGTACTATACGTATCGACTTTCTGAGGGGTCCGGCGGACTCTCAGGCGTCCTGTACTACCTCTTGTACTACTCGTGGACGCCCTCGACAGGAAACGGCACGCCGAGCAGGCGAAGGACGGCCCCGGCCAGGCTCGGCGACCCTTGCCCCCGGTGGCCTTTTCCTTGGCCCGTCTTGGGCTGGTCCGGACGGTGGCCCCACGACGACTGGGGCCGGCTCGACTTCACGGGGAGGCAGAGGAGAGGGCGGGAGGGGTACCCAGAGAGTGCTGGTCGGCTTGGCGGTCAGTGAGAGGACCGAGAACGTCGCGCTGTTAGTCCACTTGTTTATGCATAGCTAGCGGCCAAGATTTTGGGAAAGGGCACATCTCTCGACACCGCAAATCGAGATATTTTCGAGCACAGCTTTCATCGAAATTGCCGTGCAAAGAATCGATGGGCTAGCGTAGCCGGATAGTGGGCGCTACGTTGTTGGGAACAACTGATGGCGAAGGTGTTGAAGACGGCAAAACCAGTAATAACGACTCGGGCTTAAACATTGTTAAAAAAACTGGATCAAGTTGCTGACCCTGCTTTAAAAAGACGATCGGTGTCGGTTTTACGAGTTCGTCCATAAGAACCTTGTACGAGACAGCACGACCATCAATACGTCGTGCCACGACCTTAGTCGCGTCAACTTGCGTAATGTGCATCTCAACGACGGGAACTACTTCAGTGCTTGATGACGGTCCAATAGAACCCTCCTTTACTTCGATCTTGACGCCTGGCGGCAAGTCGGCAGTAGTTGTCCGTGTGACCATGCGCACCACAAAACGACGAATTTCAAGCGTGTGACCGTCTACAGCAACCGAAACACCTAGTTCGGGCGGTCCACCCGTTGTGTTGGTTTCTGGTCCGGCGCTCGAGTCAGAAGAGAAAACGATCAAACCGGCCAGTGCGCACAGCAGGGTGGCAATCCGTTTAATAAACATCGGTGCATCCCTTTCTTCAAACTTGGTCGGCGACCGCACAGCGGTTGTGCTCAATGAACAATATGCCCTATCGCTAATTCAGGCCGTTAGCTTGAACTTTATTGGTGGACTAAAGGCCCCTCATGGCGGCGTTCGTCGTGCAGCGTCAGTGGCCACATCTGTGTTATACCCGACACTGGGCGGGCCGGCATGCTAGCGATGATCAGGGAGGCTGGCTTTTCCCTTGGTCCCTCTTGAACTGCTCCGGACGGTGGCCCTACGACGACTGGGGCAGGTTCGACTTCACGGGGAGCCAGAGGAGAAGGCGGGAGGGCGCGAGAGAGTGGTGGCCGGACTGACGGTCAAATGACCGAGAACCTCGTGCTATTAGCCCACTTGTTTCAGCGTAGCTAGCGGCCTAGATTTTGGGAAAGGGCACAGTCGTCGTAGGACGTGAAAGAGATGTGGCTGTTGAGGCCGTTTCGACTCCCGTCCCCTTAAATTACTTCGGAACTTCAACTTTTCTGTTCCTCCATTGCTCGTCCTCCATTGCTCGCTTGACCCATTCGTCGATCACTTGATTTTGATCAACGATTATGAAGTCATCGGGCTTGCCAGGTTGGATATTATGTCGTTTCCGAAGTAACTCTGTAATCTGCTTTATTGCCTCCGGAACCCTATCCCGGCTGATAGCCTTCGCAGTAATTCCCCAGCCCCCAAGTCCTCCCTTGCCATCGCTAACTTTGTCGTTTGCCGTCGTTAGTGGTACCAATACCACGCCATTCCAGGTGCTTGATCCGCCCAACGCCGGACCTTTCTTTTCGAGTACACCAATGACACGCAAGTCGGTTGGTTTGCGGTTTTCAGTTGTAGTCCAAACAAGCGAAACTATTTTGCCGACTGCATCTCCCTTGCCAAAAAGGTGCTTCGCCACGTCCGATCCAATAACACATACGTCACGGTGTTCACGGATATCAGCATCCGAAAGCAGCTTTCCTTGGCCGATTTTCCATTCATTGGTCACAAAGTAGGACGGAGTAACGCCAAGGGGCAGCCCCCACCGAATTTGCCGGAATTCTAATTCCGCCTCAAGCGAAACCCCTGACGAGACATACCGTACTGCAGGGCACACTTTCAAAATGTCCTCGGCATCCTGTGGCGTGACAACGTCCGCGCGATTTGCTGCGTCGGACGCTCCAATCTTTATGATATTAGCGCCCATGTTCGCGGCTTGTTCTGCTAATACTTGTTCCATCGGCCGCGACGGTACGGGACTCGCGGGCTCGTCTGCGCAGGCGGCAACGATGCACCATAACGCACTGATGACGGTCGTCCCAACGTAGTAGCGGTGTTTGTTCATGTCCGAAGCCTCCGCAAAGGAAACACGATGACCTTTGAACTCACGGTCATCCTACCATTGTTCGATCTCAGTTGACCCCCTCGCGGCAGCGTGAACCCCGCGTGCATCCTGGGCCATAGCTTCGTTATACCCCGCCGCGTGCCGGCCGGCATCGTGGCGATGGTCAGGGCGGCGGGTGGTCAGCGAATGATCTTGCAATGTGGTAGCGACCGTTGCAGTCGTGCTACGCCCCCATCGGTCACTTTCGTGTTACGGAGATCGAGTAATTGGAGCGATGTCAGCCACTTGAGGCGTTCAAGGCCAGCGTCGGTGACCTTTGTTCCGTTGAGATAGAGCGATTTCAGAACAGTCAGGCCTATGAGGTGTTCAAGGCCGGCGTCAGTGATTTGCGAATTGTCTAGGTCAATTATTTCAAGAGCAGATAACCTCTCGAAGTTCTCCAAAGCGGCATCGGTGCCTTTGATGGTTTTGGTATTTTCAGAGGGGGGGAAATCCAAGAAGCCTGCACTTGTGATTGGTGCGAAGAAATCCTCTCCGAGAGCATCGACCAGCCACGCCGGATAGTGGAGCGACTTATTGAATGTTTCAAAGTCGTAGAAGGCTACGCCGCCTGCCGCTCGGATCGCCGCTACAGCCTCTCGCTGTTGCCGTGCCTTGTACGACCACCAACCGATTGCCGGCGGTATGACTGCCATCAGGATCAGCAGCGTCCGCAAGCGGTATTGGAACAGCCGCCGCCAGTGGGAGGGGCGTGGGGCCGTCAGGGATGGTTTGGCCTGTGCCATAGCCTCGTTATACCCAGTGTCACTTCCGTCGGCATCCTGGCGATGGTCAGGGCGGCGGGCGGTCAGTGAGGCGACCGAGAATCTCTCGCTATTATTCCACCCGTTTCAGCGACGCTAGCGGCCAAGAGTTTGGGAAAGGGCACAGGCGCCTCCACGGCCTCCGCGACCCCAAAGCCATCACATCAGTTAGACCCGCTCCCCTTTTTTTCCTTTCTTCCGGGCGGGGGTATCGGCTTAGGTGTCTGCCAGTTCTGCCCACCTTGCGCTGGGACGTTCGGCTCGCCCAAATCAGGGTTCATCCCAACCTGTAGAAGGTCAGGCATCATATAGCCTAGCCCAAATACCTTCTTCCTTACCTCACTGAACACGGCCTTCAAGTCATCGCCGTGAACTAATCGCCTTTGCTGTTTGCCGCTCCATAATTGACAGGTTCTCACGCCGGTCGAATCAATAAGTATTAAAGAGAAATAGCATGGGCCTCGCTGCTTCTTTCCACGCTGCGGTTGCGCCGCCCCAGTGATTTCACCTAGCGTCGCGTGGAATGCTCTTCTCAGTTGATTGGAATTACCACCAGTGGTTCCCTTCTCTTCTGTAGTACCTTCCGGGTCAATGCCGATCGCCGTGAAGCCTTTCGCACAAATAAAGGCCCACGAAATCGTATCACCTGCCGCACGCATCACCAGAAACTCATTGTTTCCAGAATCACTGCGATCTGAGGCCACTACAATCAACGTCGCAGTGCCATCATTATCTTTGGCTGCTTCCATTGGCGTTACAAGCTGACCAACAATTCCAATAGATAACACTACCGAGAACAGCATGGTTATTCTCCCCATCAGTACGGAAGCGGGTGGAGGTTTGGACATCGTGGTCGGTGTGCCCTATTCCACATTATGGCCGCTAGCTTGGATTTTATTGGTAGACTAACGACCCCGTCGCGGTGGCGTGATTCACTCGACGCATCGGGCGTCAGTGGCCATGGCAGTGTTATACCCGACAGCGCACCGGCCGGCATCGTAGCGGTGGACAGGGCGGCGTGCGGTCAGCGAATGATCATGCAATTCGGTAGCGACTTTTGCAGGCGGGCCACGCCGGCGTCGGTTACTTCTGTGGGCAGATAAAGTTCTTTCATTGCAGACAAACCTTTGAAATATTCCAACCCATTGTCAGTAGTTTGCGTGTTGTCGAGACTGAGGTATTCCAGGGCTGTTAGTCCTTTGAGATGTCGCAGGCCCACGTCGGTGATTTTCGTGTTATCGAGGTAAAGGAACTTTAGGTTGATGAGACCCTTGATGTGTTCCAGTCCACCGTCGGTAATTTCCTCACAGCAAACATTGAGCGATGTCAGACGAGTGAGATTCTTGAGGCGTGCAAGTCCGGCGTCGGTTATTCTTGTGTCAGAGAGGTCGAGTTCTTGTAGGCTGCTGAGGTTCTTGATGCATTCCAGACCAGCGTCAGTGACGTGCGTGCCGCCGAGGTCGAGTGCAGTCAGACTAGTCAACCCCTTGAAGTTGTCGAGTGCGGCGTCGGTAATGTGCGAGTTGCTGATGTCGAGTTTTGTCAGATTGGAAAGGCCTTTGAGGTGTTCCAGGTCAGCGTCGGTGCAACGATTCCAATAAACCTCGACCACATTAGCGAAGTAATTCACATCAACTTTATCCAGTAACCACTGCGGCCACCGAGGCGGATTTTCCATCCCGCTCGTCCAGGGCAACCGGGTGTCGTATTCAAATCCGGCCCTCGCCCTCTCCAACGCCGCCACCGCCCTCCGCTGCTGGCGTGCCTTGTACGACCACCAGCAGAGCCAGACTGCATTGATCGCCGTGACGATCAGCAGAGTCCGCAGGCTGAATTGAAACCAACGGCGTTTGGGTTTGGGAGATGGGTCGGTCATGGCTGCCAGTGTTCAATCTTGCAATTCGGCAGCGACTTTTGCAGCCGCGCCACGCCAGCATCGGTGACATGCGTATTGTAGAGGTACAGCTCGACAAGCGAGTTCAATCCCTGTAAGTGCGCCAAGCCAGTGTCGGTGACCTCAGTGTGGCTTAGGTCGAGCCATTGCAGCGCGACCAAGCCCTCAAAATGCTCAAGACCCGCGTCGGTGACGTCTGTGCCATAGAGATTAAGCCGTTGCAGTTTCGTCAAGCCCTTCAGGTGGGCCAACCCAACATCGGTTACTTTCGCTCTGATAAGTACGATCTCTTTCAGTGAGGTCAGGCTTTCGAGGTGTTCCAAATCGTCATCAGTCACCTTCGGACGATAGTGGATATAGCCGGGAAAGCCTACTCTCACCACTTTGGCGAAGTAATCCAGGCCGACCAGGTCCACCAGCCATGCCGGCCAATGCGAGGGTCCATCAAGATGTCGCCCCTCGAAGTCGTATCCGATATCCGCTCTGATCCGCGTCAGTGCCGCCACAGCCTCCCGCTGCTGCCGTGCTTTGTACGACCACCAGCCGAACCACACGGCAATGATCGCCGTGACGATCAGCAGGGTTCGTAGGCGATACTGAAAGAGCCGCCGCCATTGAAAGCCGGCGAGAGGTGCGGGCGAAGTGTCGAGCGTGGGTTGGGCATCAGCGGTCATGGCCGCATTATAGCACTCGCCGGCCGACTCGCTGACGGCGATAAAGATGGCTGGCCGGACCCGCCTAGAGGGGCAGGCGTGGGATGGTGGCCGGGCTAGGTGGTCCGGGGAGCGATCAGCCTGCCCGAGTGGGTTTGGGGCCGTTGTACTACCTGTTGTACTACCTGCGGATGTCGCGGCGTGTCGTCAGGTGTCGCGGCGTGTCGCGGAGCCGGTGAGCTTTGGTTCGAGCCTTCGCCATCACTTGAACGTATCGCCAATGTCCTTATTGTCGTCCGCACGGCGTGTAATCAACGCCCGGTAGACTTTGGGGTCGATGTCGTTGCCGACCGAACGGGTTTCCGTGCCGCCGTTGGCGTGGTTGACCAGACCCGGATGGTCGCTGCTGGGGCCCCATGCCATCGGGCTTGTCGAGCCGAAGGCGGTGGTCATGAAGTTGGCCTGACCGTTGTACGCCTGTACGTTCAAGGCGGGCTGACCGTCGGGAGCCAACGCCACGTTGTCTGCCGAGTTGACGGCGCCTTTGACGCCGTTGTTCTTGCCGGAATGGAAGGCCGGGATCGACGCCGTCGTGCCGTCCCACCAGGCCGCGTAGGCCTGCTCTTTCGTTTCACAAAGGATCGCGGTCTGCGTGGGGGCGGTGAGTGTCTTGAACGAGGAGGTGGCGTAGGGGTGGAGCGTTCCGCCGTTTTCGTTCGCCGCTTTCACGTCGGCCGACGATTGCAGGCACGCCAGCGTGGTGGCACCCAGGGCCTTATAGTTGCCAATGGCCGGCTTGATGGCCAGCGCGCTGTATTCGGCCGCCGTGCTGCCGGGTTGGCCGGAGAAGCTCGCGCAATTGAGCACCGGGATCACCTTGCCGGCCAGCGCGATGTTGGTGTTGGAAAACGCCTCGTCGGTCGAAAACTGGATCTGGTCGTAGATGTACCCTTGCTCGAAGTACGGCAAGAGTTGGACGATGAAACTATACGGCGCCTGCGGCGAACCGGGCCGGATCGTCGCGATGTTCACCCCCTTGTCCGCCAGGTTCCGCCCGTCGCCGAACTCGGCGGATGGCGGAAACCGCTGGTGATTGTCGTGGTACAAGTGCAGCGCCGTGGCCATCTGCTTGAGCTTGACGCTGCACGAAGCGCGCCGGGCGGCCTCGCGCGCATTTCTGGTCGCTGGCAGAAACAGGGCGATCAGAACGCAGATGATGAAAATCACCACCAGCAATTCGACGAGCGTAAAACCGGGCCGAGGCCGAGCGAAACGCCGCTTGGGCAAGCGATTCATAACCCAAGTCCTTATGATGAGTGATGAGTGCGGCCGGGCGGATATAGCTGTGCGTCGGGACCTTTTCTTATTCTAGCCAGCGTTAGCGATCCACACCGTCTCGAACTCCTCAGCCCGCCCCACATTCCCCCAAAACCGCTTAGGTCCGGCCTCGCCTCTGCCGATGTTAACCTGTAACGCCCGCGGAGTATGGGTTGGCTGAGCAATTTGATCGCCCATTATACGATCTGCCTCAGCCGGTTGCGGGCAACTACACACTTGGCAAATACACCCTGCATGGACGCGGGCTTAAATCCCTCGTCTGTGCGGAGTTGTGTATCGTGGCCGACCGTGTTGCCAGTCATCTGAAGGTATATAACGACGCCGCGCTGCTGGCCGCCGGCCACAATTTGGACGACGGGCCGGCCGAGATCGACACGCTCTGCACCGCCTTGAGCGATGCCACCGGCTGGCCCATCCGGCTTGCGGCCGGGCCGGCCCCCAGCCAAGATCCCCTCCTGCAGTGGTCCGCCCCGGTCAACCTGGGCGTCGGAACTGCTCCCGGACACCTCAGGATGGATC
>JAIOQB010000147.1 GCA_021413585.1 Planctomycetia bacterium | reverse complement strand
TGCCGCCACCGTTCGACATTCACCAGCAGATGGGGCGACTCCTGCTGGGGAAAATCACATGCTGCGTTGTGGGCTGGTGTTGTGGATTGTGCTGCTGACGTCATCGGGATGCTGTGCTTGGCGACGCGGGAAGAGTGATTGTTGCCCTCCGCCGTGCGCCCAGCCGTGTCGGCCTTGTTGCTACAATCGAATCCAACAGGCATCGCTGCGAGCGTTCGAGCCCGATCCCTGTGCGCCTGCTCCGCCGAGAAGTTGAAGCGGCCCGTCGCCGCCGCCTCACAACTTCTTCAGTCGCTCCTTAAACTCCGCCAAACCTCGACGGTACGCCTCGCGCCACTCAGCGTTTGGCTCGACCGCGCCGCGGTATTTGACCAGCACGGCCGCCGCGTCGGAGACAGTAAACGGCGTCTTCACCTTCTTCTTCACGCGCAGATTCGATTCCAGCGCGGCCAAGGCAGTGACCGCCGCGCCCAGTGCGGGACCCTCTTCGCTGCGTAGGCGCTTGAGCGGACGGTCGAGCACGGTGGCCAGGATCTCGCACATCAGGTCGCTGCGGGCGACGCCGCCGGACACGCTCACTTCGTCAATCTTCTGCCCGGCCGCCACATGGGCTTCGACTCCCAGGGCAATCAGATACGAGAGGGCTTCGAGCGACGCCCGGCGCCGTACGCCCGGTGCCGTCGGCTCGCCGCCGAACCACCGCAGCCCCACTTTGTCGCCGACGATGCCCAATGATGGCTCGGAGTACAGAAACGGCATCACGCCCACGCCGCCGCATCCGGGGGGGGCGCGGCGGGCGTCGGCTTCGAGCTTTGTCCACTGCTCCTTCAACCAGTTGGCCGAGGCGCCGGAGGTCTTGTCGAGCAGCGAGGCGCCGTTGGTGTAGCAGCGCATCAGCAGATTCGGCCCCCAATTGAGGCTCATTACGTCGAGGTTGTCGCTCGTCGGCAGCTTTTCAGCCGAGGAATTCACTACCGCCGAATGACCCAGGATGATCGCCATTTGGCCTGCTTCGACTGCCCCGCCGCCGACCAGGCCCGCCTGCTGATCGTCGGACGTCGCCGCGGCACCAGCGGCGGCGGCGGAAGTCGAGCATGCCGGTAGATGCCGCGCTTGAGACGCTGGTGACGTCGAAGTTGCCGGTTAGGAATCCCGCGGAGAGCGGGCCGTGCGGCAGGATACGCCACGTGCGCTGCCACGCTTCGCGCGACAGATACGCCGGGTCTTCATCCTTGACCAGATGACTGAGCGAATAGCGATCCGCCCAGGGGCCGCCGATGAGCTTGCGCACCGCCTGCGGCCCGCCGAGCCGCTTCTCCCCTTTTTGCCGATACGCGGCCAGCGTCTGGTCGTTCCAGCAGATCGCGCGGCGGACCTGAACTTTGTCTTTGTCGATTCGGCCGGCGGAGTGGTGCGTGGCGGAGATGCCGCCGGCCGCCCAATCGGCCAGCCGCCCGGCGTCGGCCAGACGGGCCGCCATCGCCCGCACGCTCGCGCGGGCTTGGCCTTCGAGCTGCATCAGATTGAGTTCCGAGACGGGGGCCGCCGGATCGCCGGTCCACAGGTCGGTCGGCAGATTAACCTGGGCCACCACGCGGCCGTCGAGGTTGAAGGCCACGCACTTCACCCCCCCAGTGCTGAAGTCCCAGCCGGTCAGCACGCAATCGTCATCGACAAAACGCAGCGATTCGCTCATGGGAGGGGCTCACGTGTTGGAAACTGTTTTGGGAACGGCTGGACAAGGGAAAAACGCCGAAAACCGGCGGCACGACAGGAGAAATTATGCGGCGGCGGATGTCAAGTCTCCCATAGCCCCGGGCTCCGCCCGGGGGTTGCACCGCTCGCACGTGTGGCGTGTGTTTTTCTCCCCGAAGTGATTGGCGATGGTGCGAGTTTACCGTGTGAGCGGGTTCACCCCCGGGCAGAGCCCGGGGCTATGGGGGCTCGCTCGAACATGGCGTTGTCGAGTGATACAATTTCCGAGACCTGACTGACCGCACAGAAGCCCCACTAGTAAGGAAAGACCCATGCCACGATACAGCACCTGGAAACGCCCCGCCTGGAGTATCTCGTCCTTCCTTTTTGGCTCGCTGATCTTCTCGGCGATCGGCACGCCCGCCCATGCTGCGGTTCGCGAATCGACGGTGAAGTACCAGGACGGCGATCAGACTCTGCAAGGCTTTTTGGCGTGGGACGATGCCAATGACGCGCCGCGGCCGGGCGTGTTGGTCGTCCACGAATGGTGGGGGTTGAACGACTATGCTAAAGGCAGGGCTCGGCAGTTGGCCGCCTTGGGTTACGTCGCCTTCGCCGCCGACATCTACGGCGACGGCAAGTCGACCAAGGATCCCAAGGAATCTGGAAAGTGGGCCGGCGAGATGATGGGCAACCCCGCCAAGCTACGCGCCCGGGCCGTGGCGGGCCTCGCACAGCTCAAGGCCCAGAAGCAGTGCGATGGTAAGCGAGTGGCGGCGATCGGCTACTGCTTCGGCGGCGCCACGGTGTTGCAACTGGCATACAGCGGCGCGGAACTCAACGGCGTGGTGAGCTTCCACGGCTCGCTGCCGGTGCCGACGGCGGATGAAGCAAAGGCGATCAAGTGCAGCGTGCTGGTGTGCCACGGTGCCGCCGATCCGTTTGTCAAAGAAGCGACAGCCCAGCAGTGGCGCGAAGCAATCGCGACCTCCAGTCACGACTGGCAAATGATCTACTACAGCGGCGCCGTACACGCGTTCACGAACCCCGAAGCGGATGGCAGCTTCAACCCCGGAGCGAAGTATCAGGCCCTGGCCGATCACCGCTCGTGGGCCGATATGCGGCAGTTTTTTGATGAGATATTTGCAGTGAAGAAATAGCCATTTTTCTTGGCCACATAGCTGTTTGAGCTAACCAGTGCAGCCCTTGCGTGGCACCGTGGGGTCTGGGAAACTGTGGGGGCTTTTCGGCAGAATTTTCCATCGCACATCGAACATCGCACATCATTCCGCACCATGGAATTCTTCTCGTTTCACCTGATGCCCTGGGATCGGCTGGGCACCGACATCGACAATTACAAGTCGGTCTGGACCCATCTGCCGAACACCTATTACGACCCGGTCCATGGCCAGGAATTGTACAACCGCTATCTCGACGAGCTGATGCTGGCCGAGGAGTTGGGCTTTGACGGCGTGTGCGTCAACGAGCACCATCAAAACGCCTACGGCACGATGCCCAGCCCCAACCTGATGGGGGCGATCCTGGCCCGGCAGACGAAGCGGGTGAAGATCGCCGTGGTGGGCAACGCTCTGCCGCTGTACAACCCGCCGACGCGCGTGGCGGAAGAGTTCGCCATGATCGACGTGATCAGCGGCGGCCGGTTGATCGCGGGCATGGTCGTCGGCGGCGGGCCGGAGTATTACAGCTTCTCGATGAACCCGACGCATGCCCGCAGCATGTACACCGAAGCGCTGGATTTGATTCTGCGTGCCTGGACCGAACCGGGGCCGTTCGAGCATTACGGAAAACACTGGAAGCTGAAGTATGTGAACCCCTGGCCGCTGCCGCTGCAAAAGCCGCATCCGCCGATCTGGGTGCCCGGTGCCGGCAGCCTGGAGACCGTGCAGATGGTGGCGGAGCGCCGCTACAGCTACATGGGCATTCCGTACTTCCACATGAACGTGTTCCAGAAAAACTTCGACGCCTTCCGCGAGGCGTGCCAGAAGTGCGGTTACACGGCGTCGCCGTCGCAAATGGGCTGGCTGGTGCCGATCTACGTGGCCGAGTCCGACGAGCAGGCCTGGGCCGAATACGAGTCGCACCTGTTTTACTTCGCGCACAAGTTGCTCAAGGGGCTAGTGGTGTTCCCGCCCGGTTACACGAGTGCCCGGTCGATCGCCCGGATTCGGCAGTCGGTCAAGAGCTTCATGTCGAGCGTGACGACGCGGGAGCAGATGATCGAAGGAGGCTATGCCATCGTCGGCAGCCCGGCCACCGTGCGCGATCGGCTTAAGGAATATGTCACGCGATTGGGCATCGGCAACCTGCTGGGGCTGTTCCAACTCGGCACGCTCCCGGCCGATTTGACGCGCAAGAACCTGACGCTGTTCGCCCAGGAAGTGATGCCGAAGCTGCGCGTCGACCTGGCGTCGCTGTCGCCGGCTGCGTCGCCGACCACGTCGAATGGCGAGGCCAAGCAACACGCGGGTGCTACGCGCCGGTCGGAGACCGGCGGCTAACACGGCATATTGACGACGCTCCAAAAGTCCCACATCGCACATCCTCAATCGCAAATCGCACATCCGTATGTCCACCGTCACCGCAGAAACCACGTTCCTGGAAGTCGCGGGTCGCAAGATCCAGTTAACGCACGGTGGCAACGGGCCGCCGCTGCTGTACCTGCACAGTGCCGGAGGCGAGACGGAGTGGATGCCGTTCTTTGAAAAGCTGGCCGAGAACTGGCACGTCTACATTCCTGCCGCGCCCGGTTTCTGCTTGAGCGAAGGGCTCGACACGATTGACGACATGCAGGATCTCGTCTGGCACACGGTCGATCTGCTCGACGTGCTCAACCTGGGCCGGGTGCCGGTGGTTGGGTTTTCGCTCGGCGCCTGGCTGGGAGTTGAGTTGGCGATCATGCGTCCGGATCGCGTCGAGCGGCTCTCAATGATCGCCGCGGCAGGGCTGCGCATCGAAGGGGCGCCGATGGGGGAGATTTTCATCGACGATCTGGACGAGCTGCGCGAGCTGTTGTTTTTTGATCCCAATGGTCCGGCGGTCGAGCAGGGGATGCTGACCAGCCTGGAGGATTCGCGGATCCTGCTCTGGATTCGTGCCCGCGAGGCGACGGCCCGGATCGGCTGGAATCCGTATCTGCACAATCCCAAGCTTGCTGGGCATCTGCATCGCGTGCAATGCCCGACGCAGCTCATCTGGGGCCGCCACGATCGGGTCATCCCGCTAGCGCACGGCGAACGATACGCGGCGCAGATCGCCGGATCGCGGCTGGACGTGATTGAGCGCTGCGG
>JAIOQB010000210.1 GCA_021413585.1 Planctomycetia bacterium | reverse complement strand
AGTTGTGCGGCGGGCCAACGAGTTTGACGCCGATATCATCGCGCTCACCGGCGATCTGGTCGATCGGGAGCGCACCTTTCCCTGGCTCCACGACACGCTCGGCAGCCTGCGCAGCAAGCATGGCGCGTATTTCGTGCTGGGTAATCACGATCTGAAAGTCGATCATCGCAGGTTGCGGGAACTGCTCCGAGGGGACGGTTTGATCGATCTGGGGAGTCGTTGGCATTCGCTGGAGATACACGGTCGGCGGGTCATTCTGGCCGGGAACGAGTTGCCATGGTTTCCGCCAGCGGCCGACCTGACGGCTATTCCGCGACAAGCCGATGGCGGCCCGCTGCGGATCGTGCTGGCTCACAGCCCCGACCAGTTGCCCTGGGCGCGCGACCATGACGTCGATCTGATGTTGGCAGGGCACACGCATGGAGGGCAGTTTCGGTTTCCGGTGATCGGACCGGTGGTGACGTGCAGTTTGGTGGGCACGCGCTATGCCGCGGGAACGTATCATGAAGCTCCCACGGTGTTGCATGTCAGCCGCGGACTTTCAGGCACGATTCTGTTGAGGCTCAATTGCCCGCCTGAGTTGACCCGGCTGGTGTTGAGGTGTTCCAAGTAGCCCTGGCAGCCGGCAGAAGGAACCTACCGGGGGGGCGAACCTGATTGGCTTTTGGCCTGTCCTTGTCCTGTGCCCAGGCTACGGCGGCGATAGCCCGAGTACCCCCACCAAGGTTGGTCTTGCCTTGGCGGCGGTTTCCAACAAGACTTAAGACGTATCGGGTCGTGGTTTACGCGCCACGACGGACTAGAGGGTCCGGTGGTTTCAAGCTGCTGGTGTGCTGAGTCCGCCCGACCATAACAACTAGTGGAAAGGAGGTGGTCCATTGAGTAGTCAATGTTTGTGCCAGCGAGGTGGCTGCGGCTAAACGACAGCCGGTGGGCTGCCTGTGGGCGCAGCCGCCATCTCGTGGGTGGATCACCCGTTTGATCCGAAACGAGTCCCCAGGGCTCGGCCGCCGTCACGGCGCGCCGGGCCCTGGCTTTTATCGCTCCATCCGCAGCCACACGGCGTGCAGATATTCCGTCTCCGGAAACGCTGCCGCCACCGGGTGATCTGGGGCCGCACCGCTGCGAGCCAACACTTGGACGGGCCGCGGAGCATGACGAGCGCCGCGCTCGGCCGTGGCCGCTTCCACAAGCTCGCCCGATTGCCGTGCCGCCGTCAGCACCAGCTTGAGAAACTCCGCCTCAGAAATCAGCCCCGAGCAGCAGCAGGTGAGCATCAGCCCGCCGGGAGCCACAAGCTGCATCGCCAGTCGATTCAAGTCGAGGTGTTTGCGAATCCCTTCTTCGACTTCCAGCCGGCTACGGACCAGCTTCGGCGGATCGAGTACCACCACGTCGAACCGCCGGCCTCCTTGCAGCATGTCGCGCATATAGTTGAAGGCGTCGGCCGCCACGAATCGCACGCGCACCTGATTGAGATTCGCATTCTCTCGCGCCAGTTCCAGCGGCGCTTCATCCAGGTCAACGCCAATCACGTCCGCCGCGCCGCCAAGCCGCTTGGCCTGCACGGCGAACCCGCCCGTATAGCAGCAGAGATCGAGCACCGTCCGGTCGCGACAAAGTTCCGCCAGGCGACGACGGTTATCACGCTGGTCGCAAAAGAAGCCCGTCTTGTGGCCTCCCTCGAAGCGGACGCGAAACCGCGTGCCAAACTCCTGAATTGTCACTTCGCTGGGCAACCCGGCCGAACCAACCGGTGGCGGATCGCTCCCCTCCTGGCTGAGAAACTGTGGGCTGGCGCGAAATAAAGTCTGCGTCGTACCGCAGAGCGGCCCCAGCCGGGCCAGCACGTCGTCCGCTCGCTGGTACATACCCAGGTTGTAAGCCTCTGCCGAAAGCACATCGCCAATCCGATCGACGACCAATCCAGGGAAACCGTCGGACTCGGCGTGAATCACACGATACGCGTTGGTGGTTTCATCGAGGCGCAGCAAGTCGCGCCGCAGTGCCACAGCGGATCTTAGCTTCGCGTCCCAGAATGCCTCATCTGGCAGTGCCTGCCCATGCCGGACGATGCGAACACCGATCTCACTGCGCGGGTTAAAGAGTCCATAGCCCAGCAGTTCATTGTCGCCCGCGTAGACCGCCACGAGGTCGCCGGGTTTCGCTTGCTCGACGCGATCGATCCGCTTACGGTAGATGACCGGGCTGCGGGTGGGAGTCTTGAGATAGACCGCGCCGATCGGCGCGGCCGGATTGTGGGGCAGTGGCTGCTGGCGTGTGGACGGCGCTCCGCTCGTTTCGCCGTGTGGAGAATAGGCGCGGTGTTTCGGTCGAGAGTCCTGTTTGCGGCGCATGGGACGCTCTTGTCAGCCCTTAACAACCCCGCGCTCCTTCAGCAGCGCGATGATCCGCTCCGCACATGTGTCGATGGACAGTTCGTGCGCCTTGAGGGTCAAATCTGGCGTGGGTGGCACGTCGAACGGGGCGCTCACACCCGGGAAGTTGGGGATTTCGCCGGCGTCGGCCTTGGCATACATTCCGCTCTGATCGCGCTTTCGGCAGACTTCCACCGGCACGTCGAGGTACACTTCGATAAACCGCTCCGGGCCGATCACCTCACGGGCCCGCTGGCGGACAGCGTCACTCGGGGCCACGAAGCTGGCGATCGTGATTAACCCGGCGTCGTTCATCAGTCGGGAGACTTCCGCGGCCCGGCGTAAGTTTTCGCTCCGTTCTTCGGCGGAAAAACCCAGGTCGCGGCTGATGCCCAACCGCATGTTCTGGCCGTCGAGCACTGTGACGGCGCGGCCGTCTTCAAACAGGCGCCGCTCCAGAGCCAGGGCGATCGACCGCTTACCGGAGCCGGTCAGCCCAGTGAACAACACCGTCGCCGGCTTTTGCCCGTAGCGCCGCGAACGCTCGTCAGAGGTCACTTCGCTCTGCCGGGCAGACTGCTGGATTGTCGAGGCGGGCGGGTCGTCCCAGTGGTCGCGCGGACGGTCGGGCGATGTATCCAGCGCCATGGCCGCCGCGACTGTGGCGTTGGTGATCCGGTCGATGAGGATCAATGCGCCAGTGGTGCGGTTGCGGCGATAGGAATCAATGCAGGCCGGCTCGGTCAGTTCGATCTCGCAGCGACCGATCTCGTTCAGCCCCAGCGTTGGGGCCGGGCTGCGCTGCAAAGTATTGACGTCGATTCGGTAGCGAAGCGTCGAAACGCAGCCGGCGGCGCTCTTGGTTGCCTGCTTGATGAGGTATTGCTTACCCGGCACCATCGGCGTTTCCGACATCCAGACCAGATTGCAATCGAACCGCTGCATGATGGGCGGCACGTTGCCGGGACGCACTATCATGTCGCCACGGCTGATGTCGATTTCGTCTTCCAACGTGAGTGTGACCGCCTGCCCGGCAAAACTCTCCTGAAGCTCACCGTCGAACGTGACGATCGACTTCACGCGACTTGTCTTCCGCGAAGGGATCGCCATGATCTCGTCACCGCGGCGCACGATGCCGGAGGCAACGGTGCCGCAGAAGCCGCGGAAGTCGAGATGCGGACGATTGACATATTGCACGGGAAAGCGAAAGTCGTGCAGATTGCGGTCGGAGCCGATGTAGACGTTTTCGAGGTGATGCATCAGCGTGCTCCCCTCGTACCACGCCATGGGTTGGCTCTTGGCGACGATGTTGTCGCCTTTGAGCGCCGAGATGGGGATGAACGTCACGTCATCCGCCGACATCTTGGCCGCGAACTCCAGATAGTCGGCCCGAATCCGCTCAAACACTTCCTGCGAGTAGCCCACCAGGTCCATCTTGTTGACAGCCACCACGACATGGCGGATGCCCAACAGCGAGACGATGAAGCTGTGCCGCTTGGTCTGCTCCAAGACGCCATGCCCCGGCCGGGCGTCGATGAGGATGATCGCCAGGTCGCAATTCGAAGCCCCGGTGGCCATGTTACGGGTGTATTGTTGATGCCCTGGCGTGTCGGCGATGATGAACTTCCGCTTGGCGGTGGAGAAATAGCGGTAGGCCACGTCGATGGTGATCCCCTGCTGCCGTTCGTCTTCCAAGCCGTCACTGAGCAAAGCAGGATCGAGTTCGCCGCCGGTGGTGCCGTGTTTGTCTGAGTCCTTCTGCAGCGCCGCCAGATGGTCTTCAAATACCATCTTGGATTCCAAGAGCAGTTTGCCAATGAGCGTGCTCTTGCCGTCATCCACGCTGCCGCACGTCAGCAGGCGCAGCATTTCCTTCCGCTCATGCTGCGTGAGGTATTCGTCGATGTTGGTGGCGATCAGTTCGCTTTGATGGGACATGGCAGGAGTCAGGCGTCAGGGATCAGGTGTCAGGCGTCAGGTGGTGGATACCTGAGACCTGACTCCTCTTAAAAATATCCTTCCTTCTTCTTCTTCTCCATCGACGCTTCCTGGTCGCGGTCGATCATGCGGCCTTGGCGCTCGGAGGTGGTCGTCAACAGCATTTCCTGGATGATTTGTGGCAGAGTCGTGGCGGTCGATTCGACAGCGCCCGACAGTGGGTAGCACCCGAGTGTGCGGAAGCGAACCATCATCTGCTCGGGCTTCTCGCTGTCTTTGAGTTGCATCCGCTCATCGTCCACCATGATCAGCACCTCGTTCCCCTTTTCATCGCGCCGCCGCACGACGGGGCGGGGGGCTGCGAAATAGAGGGGCACAATGGGGATCTTTTCGAGATGGATATATTGCCAGACGTCGAGTTCCGTCCAGTTGGAAAGCGGAAACACACGGATGCTCTCGCCAGGGTTCACCTTGGTGTTGTAAAGGTTCCACAGTTCTGGCCGCTGATTCTTGGGATCCCAGCGGTGGAACTTGTCGCGGAACGAGAACACACGCTCCTTGGCCCGCGCCTTCTCCTCGTCGCGTCGGGCGCCGCCAAAGGCTGCGTCGAAGCGATACTTGTCGAGCGCCTGCTTCAGCCCGTCGGTTTTCATCGTCGTGGTGTGCTTCTCGCTGTTCTCAAACGGGCTGATGTTCAGCTTCCGACCTTCTTCGTTGATGTAGACCAAGAGATCGAGCCCCAACTCCTCCCGGGCATAGCTCTCGCGAAACGCGATCATTTCGCGGAACTTCCAGGTCGAGTCGATGTGCAACAGCGGGAACGGCGGCTTGGCCGGATAGAACGCCTTGAGCGCCAACTGCACCATCACCGACGAATCCTTGCCGATCGAGTAGAGCATCACCGGATTGCTGAACTCGGCCGCCACCTCGCGGATGATGTGGATGCTTTCGGCTTCAAGCTGCCGGAGATGGGTGAGATTGAAGGAGCTCATGAAAGGTGAGCGGGGGGCATCAGCCCCCCGTTAGTAGCGAGTAATAGGCAGGATCATCGAGTGCAATCGTGAGGAACAGACAGTATAGGGAATCTATGCCGCCGCCTCAACGCCAAGCGGATCATCCCGGGCAGGGCTTATATAACTGCCGCCATGTACGGCTGTACCCGAGGCGCTGTTCAAAGTGGTGGGAAATGGACTAACATACACCCATTCATTTCATGGCACAGGAGGTGGTCCGTGGGCTTGGCATTCGAGACCGTTCACCAAGGGGATTGCGTCGCGCTGTTGAAGAAAATGGATGCTGGCTCGGTGGACCTGGCCTTCGCCGACCCTCCCTTTAACATCAAGTACGAATACGACGTCTACAAGGACAATCGTCCGTACCACGAATATCTCGACTGGACGCGTGAGTGGATGGGGGAAGTGTCGCGGGTGCTGAAGCCCAACGGCACCTTTTGGGCGGCGATCGGCGACGAATATGCCGCCGAGTTCAAGCTGATCATGCAGAATGATCTGAAGCTGACTTGTCGCAGTTGGGTCATCTGGTATTACACGTTCGGCGTGAACTGCAAGCGGAAGTTCACACGGTCGCACGCGCACCTGTTTCATTTTGTCAAAGATGCCGAAAACTTTACGTTCAACTTCGCCGACCCTGAGTTGCGTGTTCCGTCTGCGAGACAACTGGTGTATGGGGACAAACGAGCGGTGAGCAGTGGCCGCCTGCCCGACGACACCTGGATTCTCAGACCGCAAGATTTGCCGGAAGGATTCGAGGCCGATTCCGACACGTGGTATTTCGCGCGCGTGGCCGGCACCTTCAAAGAGCGAGAAGGCTTTCACGGGTGCCAGATGCCCGAGCAGTTGCTGGGGCGTATCATCCGGGCGTGCTCCAACCCTGGCGAAGTCGTCCTCGATCCGTTTGCCGGCAGTTCCACGACGCTGGCTGTTGCCAAGAAGCTGGGCCGTGCGTGGATCGGCTGCGAGTTGTCTGAAGACTATGCCAAAAAAGGGAACGAAAGACTGTCCAACATTGTGGCAGGCGAACCTCTCAATGGGGCTGAAGATCCCCTAACCAGTGCGCCTACGACGGCAGCGGGCAGACGACTCAAGTCGGCCAACTCAACAGACTCAACGGACGCGAAGGATTCTGCTACGCTGACCACGAACGGCAAGACCCGGAGATTTACTCGCCGCGCAGCGGCTCCGAAAGAAGATGGGCAAAAGGAATTTATTTAGACTGAGATGCCTGTTATTCTTTCGCCTTAAGTTCCAGCAGCACGCTCTGGCTCTCCGTGCCGGGAAGCGGATACTCCGCCAGTTTGCGTAGCTGCAAGTCCTGCATCAGTCCCAGGTGCCGCGCTTCGCCGCGCTCTTCCACCCAGGCCGGGCCTTTGAGCACCAGCATTCGGCCAATCGAGTTCCAGCGGGGTGCGAACCAGGTGAGCAGCTTCGGCAGCGGCGCAACGGCCCGGACCAGGAGCGCATCAAAAACCTCGTTCTCCAGCAGCGCCTCGGCCCGGGCGTGATGCACGGGAATACTCAGCCCTGCCTGCTGGATGATCTCCTCGACCAC
>JAIOQB010000209.1 GCA_021413585.1 Planctomycetia bacterium | reverse complement strand
CTTTTCCGCCTGAATCAGGGCATATTACACCCCCCGAACGTAGGACGCATATAGCCACCACTTGGAGTGGAACCCTCGATTCAGGACGCAAATTCAGCGCACGCCCCCTAATTTGCCTCCCCGGCTCGACGCAACTATCATTGAATATGACTGACTAGTCAGTCAGTCTGAAATTTGGGGCCGGGCCGCAGCCGTTTGTAAGGAAGCCCGCTGGCGGAGGTAATAGATGACAGACACGACCATTGAAAATGACCAGCAACCGGTCCGATCTCGGCCGCGCGGCAAGACCTGTTGGGCTGATCGCACCGACGAGATTTTGGACACGGCGGCGGTGGTGTTTGCCCGCGAGGGTTATCAGCACACGGAGATGCAGCAGATCGCCGACACGCTGAAGGTGGCCAAGGGGACGCTCTACATTTACTTCCCCAGTAAGGAAGACTTGTTTCTCAAGGCGGTTGCCCGCGGCATGCAACGGCTCAGTGCGTCGGTGCAAGCCAGCGGCGAGCAGGCGGCCGATCCGCTGGACCTGTTGTCGCGAGCGATCCACGCATATCTGTTGTTCTTTCGCAGCCATCCGGAATACACGGAGTTATTGATCCAGGAACGGGCCCATTTTCGCGATAGCCGTAAGCCCACGTACTTCGTGCATGCGGAAAGCATGGCCGACCACTGGAAGGCGCTGTATGCCGACATGATCGCCACCGGCCGCGTGCGCGACATGCCGGTGGAGCGCATCCTCAGCGTGGTGAGCGACCTGGTATACGGCACGATGCTCAGCACCTATTTCTCCGGCCGGCATAAGCCGCTGGAGGAGCAGGCCCAAGATCTGGTCGATATTTTTTTCCGCGGGATCCTAAGCGATGCCGAGCGGGAGCGATTGACAGACGTCGGGCAGGTGCGAACCGGCGAAGCGGCGCCCCACTCTTATCAACAACGTCCCGCCTGCCACGCCGCCGCAAACCCACCAGACAACGGATCAAGTTCCAAGTGAAGCTTTCAGGTGTAGCCATGAACGAGCCAAGCAAGAACGAGCCAATCACGAACGAGCCTGCCATGAAACGAACGATAATCAGCCCCAAATCTCTTTTGGCCTTCGCGGCGCTCGCTTGCGCGGCGGTGACGAGCGCCGCGCTCTCCGGCTGCGGCTATGGCCAGGCCCAGTCGCCGCCGCCGCCGAACATGACTCCCGTGGTCGAGGTGGCCGTGCCGATCACGCAGGTGGTGACCGACTTCGAGGAGTTCACCGGCCGCACCGACGCGGTGGAGTCGGTCAATGTGGTAGCCCGCGCCACCGGCTATCTGGCGGCGGTCCACTTTCACGAAGGGGCGATCGTCAAGAAAGGCCAATTGCTGTTCGACATCGACGCCAAGCCGTACCAGGCTCTGTTCGACCAGGCGCAAGGGCAGGTCGACCTGATGAAAGCGCAGGTCAAGCAAGCGGTATCGGACAACGATCGCGCCAAGGAACTCTCGAAGACGGAAGGGGCCATCAGCCGGCAGGACATCGACAAGTATCTGCACACGATGGAGCAGATGCAGGCCGCGCTGAAGGCGGCCAAGGCGACGCTGGAAACCGCGCGGATCAACCTGGGCTACTGCCAGGTGACGTCGCCGATCGACGGCCGGATCAGCCGCTTCTTCATCACGCCCGGCAACATGGTCACACAGGACCAGACGCTGCTGACGAACGTCGTGTCGCTCGATCCGATCTACGCTTACTTCGACATCGACGAACGCACCTACGCGCAGATTCAGCAGTTGAAGCGAGAAGGGAAAATGGTGTCGATGCACGACAAGCCGCCGGTGTCGATCGGGTTGGCCAGCGAAGAAGGTTTTCCGCACTCCGGCTACATCGATTTCTTCGACAATCGAGTGGACTCGGGCACCGGCACAATGCGTGCCCGCGGCCTGTTTGCGAATCACGACTACATCCTCACCCCCGGCTTGTTTGCCCGCGTGCAACTGCCGGTGAGCGAGCCGCACCAGGCGATCCTGGTCCCGGAAAAGGCGCTGCTGACAGACCAGGGGCGCCGCTATCTGTACGTGGTGAGCCCCCAGCCGGTGCTCGACAGCAAGGGGAATCCCGAGCGCGGCCTGGACGGAAAGACCAAGATGCAGGAAGTAGCCGGCTACCGCCAGGTGACGCTCGGCCCGTTGCAAGGGGAAATGCGCGTGATCAACAAGGGGCTGAAGGCCGGCGAGCGCGTGGTGGTCAGCGGCCTGCAACGGATTATGAAGGACGGCACGCCGGTAAATCCGAAGTTAGTGCCAGCGATCGAGGAAAAGGCGGAAGGAAAAGTCGCGGGTAAGAAGGATGCGGAAAAGAAGGACGCCGCTGAGAAAGAACCCGCCAAGAAAGACACAACTAAGGACGAGACGAAGCAGTCAGACCAGAAACCAGAGAAGGCAATGGCCCCCGCCAAGCCGGCCAAGTGAGCCTGCGCTCTGTTTGAATACCGGCTGGACGGTCTTTTTCAATCAGCCGGAGGGCGCTAGCCCCGGTTTTGTGGAGGTGAACCGGACGCTAGCGCGTGCCGGCTGATTTGAGGGGTACTTTAAACATTCGACATTTCCTCCCCCGAGGCGCTCCGCGTGTTTTCCCGGTTCTTCATCGATCGGCCGATCTTTGCCGCAGTGCTCTCCATCGCCATCACGTTGGTGGGTGGGGTGGCGCTGTTCACGCTGCCGATCGCGCAATATCCGCCGATCGTCCCGCCGACGATCCAGGTGACGTGCAGCTATCCGGGCGCCAGCGCCCAGGTGGTGGCCGAAGCGGTGGCCGCGCCGATCGAGCAGTACGTCAACGGCGTGGAAGAAATGCTCTACATGTCGAGTAACTGCACCAACGACGGCTCGTACAATCTGGCCGTCACGTTCAAGCCCGGCGTGGACATGAACTTTGCCCAGGTGCTGGTGCAGAACAAGGTCAACCTGGCGCTGCCGTCGCTGCCCGACGTGGTCAAGCAAACCGGCGTGACCACCCGCAAGCGCTCGCCCGACATCCTGCTGGTGATTAGCATGATTTCGCCCAACGGCCGCTACAACCAATTGTATCTGAGCAACTACGCCACGATGCGGATCAAGGACGAGCTGGCCCGCATCGAAGGCGTCGGCGATGTGATCGCCTTCGGCGCCCGCGACTACAGCATGCGGATCTGGGTCGATCCGGAAAAGCTGGCCGAAATGAACCTCAACGCGGCCGACGTGGTCAAGGCGATCCGCGAGCAGAATGCCCAGGTGGCGTGCGGCCAGTTGGGGCAAGAACCGATGGGCCGCGGCCAGCAGACGCAAATCACGCTCACCACGCTGGGGCGTCTGAAGGAGCCCAGCGAGTTTGCCGACATCATCGTCAAGCGGACCCCCGGCGGACGGATCGTGCGCGTCAAGGACATTGGCCACGTCGAGCTGGGCGCCAAGAGCATGGACGTGGACAACCAGATCGGCACGGGCAAAGAGAAGGGCCGGCCTTGCGCGAACATCGCGGTGTTCCAATTGCCCTATGCCAATGCGCTGGAAACCGCGAACCGGGTGCGGGCCAAGATCAAGGAATTGGCCGTCGACTTCCCCAAAGACGTGGATTACACCATCGCGTTCGACACCACTCCCTTCGTCAGCGAGTCGATTTGGGAAGTGGTCCGCACGCTATTCCTGGCCGTGGTGTTGGTGGCCATCGTGGTGCTGGTGTTTCTGCAAAGCTGGCGGTCGGCGCTGATTCCGCTGATGGCCGTGCCCGTGGCGATCATCGGCACGTTCGCCGTGATGGCCGCGCTGGGATTCAGCCTTAACAACCTGACGCTGTTCGGCCTGGTGCTGGCGATTGGCATCGTGGTGGACGACGCCATCGTGGTGGTCGAAGCGGTCGAGCATCATATCGAAGAAGGGATGTTGCCGCGCGACGCCACAATCCGGGCCATGCAAGAAGTTTCCGGGCCGGTCATCGCCGTGGCGCTGGTGCTAACGGCGGTGTTCATGCCGTGCGCGTTTATTTCCGGACTGACCGGTTCGTTCTTCCGGCAGTTTGCAGTGACGGTGTCGGTCTCCACGGTGATCTCGGCGTTCAATTCGCTCACGCTCAGCCCGGCTCTGGCGGCGATTCTGCTCAAGCCGATTCACAGCCGGCAGGATGTGCTCACGCGCGTGATGGACTTCACGCTGGGCTGGTTTTTCCGACTGTTCAATCGGGCGTTTCGCCGCGCCACGCGGTTCTACTTGCAGATTGTGGGGCGGATGTTGCGCGTCAGCACGATGGTGCTGGTCGTGTACGGCGGGCTGCTGGTGCTCACATGGTGGAGCTTCGGCCAGTTGCCAACGGGTTATATCCCGTCGCAAGACAAAGGCTATCTGGCCATCTCGCTGCAGTTGCCCAACGCCATGGCGGTGCAGCAAACGGCGAAAGTCGTCGCGCGCATCGACAACATCATCAAGAACGATCCGGCGGTCGAGCATCGGCTGACGCTGGCGGGACAATCGTTCACGCTGGGCGTGTTCGCCCCCAACGCCGGGCAGTTCTTCATCATTCTCAAGGATTTTGACCATCGCCACGACCCGAGCCTGTATTACACGGCGGTGATGGAGCGGCTGAGCAAGAAGATCGCCATGGAGATTCCGGACGCGCAGGCGATGATCTTCGGCCCGCCGCCGCTGCAAGGGCTCGGCAATACGGGCGGATTTAAGTTCATGGTCGAGGACCGCGGCGACTTGGGTTCAATCGCCCTGCAGCGGCACACCAAGGAGCTGGAAACGCTGGCCAAGGCGCCCGTTGCGCCGCCGGCCAAGCCGGCGCTGGCCATGGTGCAAAGCATCTTCACAGTGAATTACCCTCAGCTTTTTGCGGATGTGAATCGCAATCAATGCCACGCGATGGGGCTGAATTTGGGAGACGTCTATTCCACGCTGCAGACGTACCTGGGTTCGCTGTATGTGAACGACTTCAATCTGTTTGGCCGCACCTGGCAGGTGGTGGTGCAGGCCGATCCGAAGTTCCGTAACGACATCAACGACGTCCGCAAGCTGAAAGTGCGCAATAGCCAGGGGGGCATGGTCCCGATCGGCGCGGTGGCCGACATCCGGCTGATCAACGGCCCGCTGGTCATCACGCGATACAATCTCTATCCGGCGGCTACGGTCAACGGCGCGTGGCCCCCGGGCGGCAGCTCGGGCGAGGCGATCGCGGCCATCAATAATTTGGCCCAGAAGACGCTCCCCAAGTCGATGCGGATCGAATGGACGGAAATCTCGTATCTACAACTGCTGGCCGAGAACACGGGCATGTTGATCTTTGGGCTGGCGGTGGTGCTGGTGTTTCTGGTGCTGGCGGCGCAGTATGAAAGCTGGTCGCTGCCGCTGGCGATCATTCTGGTGGTGCCGATGTGCTTGTTGAGCGCAGTAGTCGGCGTTTGGCTCACCAAGTCGGACATCAACATCTTCACGCAGATCGGCTTCGTGGTGCTCGTCGGTTTGGCCAGCAAGAACGCGGTGTTGATCGTCGAGTTCGCCCGGCACAAGCGGGAGGAAGAGGGCCTGTCGCTGACCAAGGCGACGCTGGTGGCGTGCCGGCTGCGGCTGCGGCCAATTCTCATGACCTCGTTCGCGTTCATCCTGGGCGTGGTGCCCCTGCTGACCTCCAAGGGGGCCGGCTACGAGATGCGGTTTGCGTTGGGCGTGGCAGTTTTCAGCGGCATGTTGGGGGTAACCTTCTTCGGCATTTTGCTCACGCCGGTGTTTTTCTACGTGATCGACTACATGGCCGAGTCGCGATTTTTTCACTCCGCGTTCATGCAGAATGTCAACCGTGTGACGCTGGGGGTGCTGGCCTTTGGTTACCCTCGCCGCGTGCTGCGCGGCGCGTGGCAATATGTCGCCAGCAACAAAGACGATCCCGAAAAACCAAGAGACGACTAATCGGGTGCCTGGGGCAACGCCCCAGTTGTATTTGCTCCTACATCTCTGGGGCGTTGCCCCAGGCACCCATTTCACCGATAGAACCATCTGCCTGCTGCGGACTGACCTCATGTTTTCTCAATTCTTCATCGACCGGCCGATCTTTGCGTCGGTGCTTTCCATCGTGATCACGCTGGTGGGCGGGATCGCCCTGTTCACGCTGCCCATCGCGCAGTATCCGGAGATCACGCCGCCAACGGTCGAAGTCTCCGCCTCGTATCCCGGCGCGAACGCTCAGGTAGTGGCCGACACCGTGGCCGCGCCGATCGAGCAGCAGGTTAACGGCGTCGAGAACATGATGTACATGTCGTCGCAATGCACCAACGACGGCGTGTATACCCTGACCGTCACGTTCAAGCTGGGGACCGACCTGAACATCGCCCAGGTGCTGGTGCAGAACCGCGTGTCGCTGGCCAACCCGGTGCTGCCGAGCTTGGTGCAGCGGCGGGGCGTGCTGGTGAAGAAGAAATCCCCCAACGTGCTGATGATCATCAACCTCTATTCGCCCGACAACACGCGCAGCAACCTCGACCTGAGCAACTACGCCACGATCCAGATTCGCGACGAGCTGGCCCGCCTGCCCGGCGTCGGCGACATCACGTACCTCGGCCAGCGCGACTACAGCATGCGGCTGTGGCTCGATCCTTCGAAGATGGCCGCCCGCAACCTGACAACCAACGACGTCGTCAACGCGGTCACCCAGCAAAACGCCCAAGTCGCCGCCGGCCAGATCGGCCAGCCCCCGGTCCCCACCGGACAGGTGTTTCAATACACGATGACCACGCTGGGGCGCTTGGCGGACCCGGCCCAATTCGACAATATGGTGCTCAAGACCGACGCCGACGGACGCATCGTGCGGATGCGCGACGTCGCCCGCAGCGACCTGGGTGCGCTCGGCTACGACCAAAGCTGCACGTTCAACCAGCAGCCTTCGGTGGCGCTCTCGCTGTATCAATTGCCCGGCTCGAACGCGCTAAAGACCGCGGAGCTGGTCAAGGCGAAGATGGAAGAACTCAAAGCCCGCTTCCCGGCGGGCCTGGACTACGCCATCGTCTACGACACCACGCCGTTTATCAACGAATCGATCCACGAGGTGTTCAAGACGCTCCGCGACGCCGTGATCCTGGTGGCGATCGTGGTGCTGGTGTTCCTGCAGAACTGGCGCTCCGCCCTGATTCCGCTGGTGGCGGTGCCGGTGGCGGTGGTGGGCACCTTCGCCGCGATGGCCGCGATGGGATTTAGCCTCAACACGCTCACCATGTTCGGGCTAGTGCTGGCGATCGGCATCGTGGTGGACGACGCCATCGTGGTGGTGGAAGCGGTAGGGCACCACATCGAGCATGGCCTCTCGCCGCGCGACGCAACGGTCAAAGCGATGGAGCAGGTTTCCGGCCCGGTGATCGCGGTGGGTTTAGTGCTCACCGCCGTATTCCTGCCCTGCGCGTTTATCACCGGCATCACCGGCCAGTTCTTCCGGCAGTTTGCCGTGACGATCGCGGTGTCGACGCTGATCTCGGCGTTCAATTCGCTCACGCTCAGCCCCGCGCTGTGCGCCTTGCTGCTCAAGCCGCAGACCAAGGGCGTGTACGAAGCGCTCCCCCGCCTGGCGTTCGTGGCAATCGGCGGCTGGTTGGGTTGGGAATTCTTGGGACCGTGGGTCGAAGGCCTGGTACACAAGGCGCCCGCGGCGCAGATGCACGAGGCCGGTTGGGGCTGGTCGGCGGCCGGTCTGGCGGTGGGAGTGGTCGCGGGCTGGCTGCTTGGGCCGCCGCTCAACCGCGTGTTGGGTTGGTCGTTCGGCGCGTTCAACACCGCCTTCGACGCCGGCAAGGATTGGTACGTCCGCGCGGTGGGCCGCTTGCTGCGCGTCAGCGGCGTGGTGCTGCTGGTCTATGGCGGTCTGCTCTATCTCACCTGGCTGGGTTTCGAGCACACGCCCACCGGATTTATTCCGATGCAGGACAAGGGTTATCTGCTAGTCAACGTCCAATTGCCGGATTCCTCTTCCGCGCAGCGCACGCAGGAAGTGATGCAGCAATTGGAAAAGATTGCCAAGAAAACCCCCGGCGTGAAGGACACCGTGGCGATCTCCGGGCAGTCGATCTTGCTGGGGGCCAATGCGCCCAACTTCGGGGCACTGTATTTGATGCTCAAGGATTTTCATGCCCGCGCGGGAGCCGGCCTGACCGCCGATGAGATTGGCAACAAGTTGCAAGCCCAGGCGGCGCGCGAAATTCCGGACGCGGTGGTCCACGTCTTCGGCGCCCCGCCGGTGGACGGGCTAGGGACGGCCGGCGGCTTCAAAATCATCGTCGAAGACCGCGGCGACAGCAGCCCCAAGGCGCTGCAAGACGTGGCGGAAGCGGTGGTGGAGAAGGGTAACGCTTCGCCCGAGCTGGAAGACCTGTTCACCAGCTTCCGGGCCGACACGCCCTGGCTGTATCTCGATATCGACCGCGACGAAGCCGAGGCGATGGGCGTTTCGATGGGCGATCTGTTTAGCACGCTGCAGGTGTACCTGGGTTCGCTGTACGTCAACGATTTCAATCTCTACGGCCGCACGTGGCAGGTCAACGTGCAGGCCGACGCGAAGTTCCGCCACGAAGTGCAGGACCTCAAGCAACTGAAAATCCGCAACAACACCGGCGGCATGGTGCCGCTGAGCACGCTGGCGGTCACCCGGCATCAAAGCGGGCCGGTGATGATCAACCGCTACAACATGTATCCGGCCGCCGCCATCAACGGCGCCGCCGCGCCGGGCATCAGCTCCGGACAGGCAATCGCCGAGATGAGCAGCGTGGCGAAGCAGGAGTTGGGCCCCTCGATGCGCACCGAGTGGACGGAGCTGGCCTTGCTGCAATTGCAAACCGGCAACACAGCGATGTGGATGTTCGTGCTGGCCGTGGTGCTGGTGTTCCTGGTGCTGGCGGCGCAGTATGAAAGCTGGTCGCTGCCGCTGGCGGTGATTCTCGTCGTGCCGATGTGCTTGCTCTGTTCCCTGGCGGGCGTGATCGTGGCCCACATGGACTTGAACGTGTTCACGCAGATTGGATTTATCGTGCTCGTAGGGCTGGCGAGCAAGAACGCGATCTTGATCGTCGAGTTCGTGCGGCAGCGGCGCGACGCGGGGGCCACGCAGACGGAAGCGATCCTGGCCGCCTGCGACTTGCGTCTGCGGCCGATCATCATGACGTCGTTCGCCTTCATCCTGGGCGTGGTGCCGCTGGTGCTGTCCGTAGGCGCCGGCGCCGAAATGCGCCGCACCCTGGGCGTGGCCGTGTTCAGCGGCATGCTGGGCGTGACCATCTTCGGCGTGTTCCTGACACCGGTCTTCTCCTACGTAATCGCCTGGCTGGCGGAGCGGAAAACGGAGAAGCCTGTGCCGGTGCTGGAGGCGGTGGAGTAGAGGAAGTAATAACCAATGACCAAATCTCGCCACGGTGAGTCGCTGCGGCGACCCAATGACCAATGGTCGTGGCGTTGGCGTTATTGGAGCTTGGATTCCGTCTTCGCGCCAGGCTTGAACAACCAGCAACATCGTCCCTGGTTTTCGCCTCCGTCCGTGTGCCACTGGCAAAGCCGGCAAAGCCAGTGCTTTGGAGTTCCGCATCAACACGGCATTGACGAGTGTATCATTTGTGGTACACTTAAGCTGTGGTAGCAGCCGATAAAAATAACAACGAACCGGTTCTGTTGGTGGCTTTTTATCGCACCGATTCAGGTAACGAGCCAGTCCGTGAATGGCTCAAAAACCTGAATCGCGACGATCGCAAGTGTATCGGTGAAGACATCAAGACCGCTCAGTTTGGCTGGCCGGTGGGAATGCCGCTGATTCGGAAGTTGGAACCTGGTTTGTGGGAGGTTCGCTCGCGGATTCGCCTGGGGATTGCTCGCGTGATGTTCACGGTCGAAGGCCCGACGATGATATTGCTACACGGATTCGTCAAGAAAGCGCGGAAGAGTCCGCTGAAAGAATTAAGCACCGCGCGAAAGCGATTGGCAGAACTGCGTCAGGAATAACGCCATGAAGAAAAAACATATCGGCAGCGACTTCGATGACTTTCTGCGGCATGAGCGTCTGCTGGACGTGGCCACGGCCACGGCCGCCAAGCGAGTCATTGCCTTCCAAATCGCTCGTGAGATGAAACGGCACAAGCTAACCAAGTCTGTCATGGCCACCCGGATGAAAACGAGCCGCGCGGCGCTGGAGCGACTCTTGGACCCGGGAAACCCGTCCGTGACGATCTCCACTTTGGAACGCGCTGCGTTGGCGGTGGGGAAAAAGCTGAAAGTCGAATTGGCGTAGCTTCGCTATTCCAGTGGAGTTGAGGACACTAACATGAGCACGATCGCCCATTTCTCGCTCGACCATTATGAACACATGATCGAAGTCGGCGCGTTCTCCGGTGAATACAAGAAGCACGTCGAATTGATTCGCGGAGAAATCGTAACGATGAATCCTATTGGCCCTTCCCATAGTGATGTGCTGACGCTGCTGACCGATTGGAGTTATCAAGTCGTTCCGCTGGCGAAAATGGCCATTCGGGGCCAGCAACCGATCCGAATTCCAGTCAGCGACAGTGAACCGGAGCCCGACCTGATTTGGGCGATCCACCACGACGACTCAAAGCGCTACTACTCCAAGCGCCACCCTGAGCCGCACGAAGTGCTGCTGCTGGTGGAAGTGGCCGACAGTTCGCTAGAAGTGGATCGTGGGGCGAAGCTGGGCGTGTACGCGGAAGCTGGGATCGGCGACTACTGGATCGTAAATCTCATCGATGAGCAGATCGAGGTGTACCGCAACCCGGCTGGTCGAAGCTATCAAGAAAAAACGATCTTCCGCGGCGACACGCCCCTTCAGCCGCTGGCGCTCTCCACCGCGACCATTCAACCGTCGCGACTATTCAGTTAAGACGTCTCCAATTTGAGTCGCGTCCCGTTTTCTCCCGCTTGTCGTCGGTCAATGGTCAGAAAACAAGTTCATTTGCAATATACATTCATTACTATCTACAGGGCCCTCCACGACAATGCTCAGACTCTGGGTTATAGTTTCTCCGGGCTTAATCGATTGAGCTTTTCCTGAGGGTTTGCACACCATGAAATAGCTGCCCACCTTCCCCTCTAATGTGAACCATTGACCCTCCTTGATCGCTATTTCACTTTTCGACGTGTTTCTGGCCACAATTGAGAATTCGTACATCTGAAATTCACGCATAGATTCGGGAAGACCAATAACATCTAGTGTAGTGCTTCACTGATACGGGAACTTATTTGGCGTGTTGCACGTCATAGCGTTCATCAGGAGGATGAACGGATGCGGATTGCACCAGCCATCGTGGTTTCGGACGAGGATCGACGGACATTGCAGCGGTGGTCGCG
>JAIOQB010000208.1 GCA_021413585.1 Planctomycetia bacterium | reverse complement strand
TCAAATTTCGGCCGGCCAGCCTTGGTGCGTTGCGTCCTGAAACGGTGCTGCGTCCTAAAACTCTGTGGTCCTGCAACTCAAACGAAAATTGTACCGTTCGCACCGCTGTCGTCAAGTTGAAGCTGGGTTGGAAGTTAGGGGAGTTGTGAACGGCACGCGCGCGGAACTCCCCTCCCTATCAGGGAGGGGCCGGGGGAGGGTAACGGGTAGCGCTGCAAATACGCTAGACCTTCAGGCAAATCCATTTGGTTTGCGTAGCACGAGTTCGCCGCGCCAACCTTACCCCTCACCCGGCGGCTGCGCCACCGACCTCTCCCCTGAAGGGAGAGGTGCAATCTCGCCGCCTCAACTCCGCGTCAACTTGCGGAACCGCTCTCTCAAGTCGCCGGTGATCGGCCCCGGCGCTCCCGTGCCGATCTTGCGGGCGTCAAGCTTGACCACTGGAATCACCTCGGCCGCGGTGCCGGTCAGGAAACATTCATCGGCCACGTAGACGTCGTGCCGGGTCAGGGGTGTTTCGCTGACGATTAACTCGGCCTCGCGGGCGAGCTGCATCACCGCGTCGCGCGTAACCCCCTCCAAAATGCCCGCGTCGCATGGCGGCGTGACCAACTCCCGCCCCCGCACAATGAAGATATTGTCCCCCGTACACTCAGCCACTTCCCCCTTGTGATTGAGCATCAGGGCTTCCACGCAGCCAGCCTGCAAACCTTCGATTTTGGCCAGGATATTGTTGAGATAGTTGAGCGACTTGATCCGGGGCGACAGGGCCGCCGGGTGGTTGCGGATCGTGCTGGCGGTAACCAGATCGAGCCCCCGCGTGTAGTACTCCTCCGGGTACATCGAGATGCTGTCCGTGATGATAATCACCTGCGGGTCGGCCGTGCGATTGGGATCCAAACCCAGCGAGCCGGCGCCGCGGGTAACTATCAGCCGGATGTAGCCATCCAGAATGCCATTGGCGGCCAACGTGTCGCGTACGGCCTTGGCCATCGCTTCGCGCGTCATCGGAATGGTCAGCCAAATCGCCTGGGCGGAATCCCACAGCCGGGCCAGATGCTCGTCGAGCCGGAACACCCGGCCGCTGTAGCTCCGTATCCCCTCGAACACGCCGTCCCCATAGAGCAGGCCGTGATCGTAAACGCTGATCTTGGCATCCTCTTTTTCAAATAGCCGTCCGTTGATGTAAACCTTGGGCGGCATGGGACGCTCGGGTGGGAGAGGTTATAGGAAGGAGTGATTTGGAGCGGCTGCAAGGGCAGCAAGCTGCCCATGGCACCCACACTCGCACGTTATCAGCGAATCCGTTCGACTTGCCCTGCGGCCAGGCGGACGGTGCGGTCCGCCTCGTTGGCGATCGCGTCGTCGTGAGTCACCATGACTATAGTGAGCTGCCGCTGGCGGTTCAAGGTTCGCAGAATATCGAGAATTTCTCTGCCGGTGGCGTGGTCGAGGTTGCCGGTCGGCTCGTCCGCCAGGATCACTTCGGGTTCGTTGATCAGTGCCCTGGCGATCGCGGTACGCTGCATTTCGCCGCCGGAAAGTTCGCTCGGGCGGTGCTTCAGGCGGTGCGAGAGGCCGACCATGTCGAGCAACATGCGAGCGCGCTCGACCAATTTGCGGCGTCCCGCCAGGTAAGAAAAAATTCCGCGGCTGATCATCGCCGGCGCGAGCACATTCTCCAGCATCGTCAGCTCGGGCAGCAGATGATAAAACTGGAAAATCATCCCGAAGTAGCGGTTTCGCAGCATGTCGCGCCGCTTGGCGGAGAGTTGATCGATCCGCACGTCGGACAGGTACAGCTCCCCCTTGTCGGGGGCGTCGAGCGTTCCCAGCACATGCAGCAGCGTGCTCTTGCCGCAGCCGCTTTGGCCGACGATGGAGAGAAACTCGCCGGCATAGACGTCGAGGTCCACGCCGCGCAGCACGGGGATTTCATTCTGCCCCTTGTGGTAGCTCTTGGAGATGCC
>JAIOQB010000076.1 GCA_021413585.1 Planctomycetia bacterium | reverse complement strand
CCTTGCCGGCCGCAACGGCCGATCAACTGCCGGTCGATGCGTGCCGACTCGTGCAGCTCCGTGCCGATCACGTGCAGGCCGCCCAGTTCCGCCACGCCCGGGCCGAGCACAATGTCGGTCCCGCGCCCCGCCATGTTCGTCGAAACCGTCACGCGGCCAAGCTGACCCGCCTGGGCAACGATCGCCGCCTCGTGGGCCACATGGTTCGCATTGAGCACCATGTGCTGGATGCCCGCCTCCGCCAGCAGCCGCGAAAGCTGCTGCGACTTGTCGATCGACCGCGTGCCAACCAGCACCGGCCGCCCCAGCGCGTGCTGCTCTGCGACTTCGGCCACGACCGCGTTCCACTTGGCGTCCGCGGTGGCGTAGACTTGCGTTGGCAAGATGACTCGCGCCACGGGACGATTGGTCGGTACCACGGCCACGGCAAGGCGATAGATCCGCCACAGTTCGTTCGCACTGCTGCTCACCGTCCCCGACATTCCGGCCAGCCGTTCGTAGAGCAGGAAGAAGTCCTGAATGGTCACCCTGGCGGCCTGGTTGGTCTGGAACGTGATCTCAACTCCCTCGCGGGCTTCGATCGCCTGGTGCAGCCCGGCCCGCCACTTGCGTCCTTCGGCCAGCCGTCCGGTGAACTCGTCGACGATCACCACCTCGCCGTCGCGGATCAGGTATTGCGTGTCGCGGTGATAGTCTCGCTGCACCTGGATCGCCTGCTCGACGTGCTCGTAGACGTCGGCCGTGGTGAGCTGATCCAGGGCGTTGGATTGCAGCAGTGAGCGGACCAGCCGGCGGCCGGCGGCGGAGAGTTCCACGCTCCGCTGGTCGTGGTCGTATTCGTAATGCTCCTGCTCGAGGAGTTGCGGGGCGGCGTCGGCGGCGAAGCGGAAGGCGGCCTTGGCGGCCTGCTCGTCGTCTTCCGGCAGGGCACTAATCACCAGCGGCGTGCGGGCTTCATCGATCAGCACGCTATCCGCCTCGTCCACCAGGGCAAACCAGTGGCCGCGCTGCACCGTTTGCCGCTTCGGCGCGGCGCTCGACAGGCCGAGCATCTGCCCCAGTAGATCGCTCTCGCCCCCGGCCGCTTGCCGCAAGGCCAGCCGATCGCGGAGGAAGTCGAACCCGAACTCCTTGGCTGTGCCGTACGTGACGTCGCACTCGTACGCCTGCCGCCGGTCGGCCGGGGTCATGTTCGTTTCGACGATGCCGACCGAAAGCCCCAGCAGCTCGTACAGCGGCCGCATCCACTCGGCATCGCGACGGGCAAGATAATCGTTGACCGTCGCCAGATGAGCCCCGCGTCCCGGCAACGCCGCCAGATACATCGGCAGCGTGGCGGTGAGCGTTTTCCCTTCGCCGGTTCGCATCTCGGCGATCGCCCGATCGTGCATCGCCATGCCGCCGAGCAACTGCACGTCGTAGTGCCGCATGCCCAGCGCCCGCTTGCCCGCTTCGCGCGCCAGGCCAAATGCTTCCGGCAACAAGGCTTCGAGCGACTCGCCACTGCGGGCTCGATACCTCAGCGAAAGGCTCTTCTTGCGCAACTCTTCATCGCTGAGCGAACTAACCGATGGTTCCAAGGCCGTGATCCGCGCGAGCTGGCCCCGGTATCGACGCCAGGGGATCGAGCCACCCATTACCAGCCGGCCGATTCCCTGGATAACGCTCAGTGCGGAGGTGGGCATAGGGAGTGGTGCGTTGTCAACGCTTACAATTGTGATTGCCCGTATCAGCCGCAGGGCGCTAGCCCCCGGTTTTTGCGGCACGAACCGTGGGCTAGCGCCCTGCGGCTAATCCCAAAATTAAGCCGTGACAAGGCGCTACTCGATGTGCTGAATCTGCCGGATCTCGTAGCTCGGCGCAAAGTCCTTGGCGTTCGGATCGCGGTTGCCCAGCGTGCCGTCGACGTTGACGAACTCGCCGTCGTGGTACTTCTGCAGCTCGGGCGTCGTCTTGAGGATTACGCTGCCGCCGTTTTCATCGGTCCGGCCATCGGTGGTGTCGACGGGGATGTAGCGGAGCTTCCACTGCTGGCGGCCGGCCGAGTATTCCAGCTTTCCTTTGAGCCACTTATAGTCCGCCGCGTGGCCGTAGTGATCGGCCGTGTTCGACGGCGCCGAAGCGATCGCCGCGGCCAGACGGAACGTGGCGGCGGCCGGCTGCGGTTGTAGTTGAGTGAAGCTGACGGGTGCGATCGCGCCGGCCGGTGCCACGGAAGGGACGCCAACCGATGCGCTCGGGGGAGTCGGACGGTTGCCAGAGCCTGTCGTCGGCAAACTGGCCAGATCGATCGTCGGCGGGGTCGACTTCGCCAGCAGTTCGGCGGCGGCCTGCGGCGACTCGGCCACGCGGATCACCGGCTCGCCCGCCGCGGAGTTGTCGATCACCACCACCTGGTTCGGATTCGCCGGCGTCGGCGCCGCCGCGCTCGCAGCAGGTGGAACCGGCACAGCGGCCGCGGGACGAGGGGCCGGCTTCAACACGGAGAAGTCCGGCGGCTGCAATCGCGTTGAACTCGTGGTCCCCAGTCCGTTCCAACTGGCGGCGCTAACGGCACCATTGCTCGCCGGAGAAATGTTTTGCATCGCCGAGCCTGACCATGGTGGCGACGGCGCAATGACGCGCGGCACTGCCGGCGCCGCGGGGACGGCCCCAGGCGCCGGTGCGGCTGGATTAAACGGTGTCGGCCCTGTGGCCGGGGCGGGTGTGAGCGTACCCGGGGCGCCTCCCGGCGGCGCCCATGTCGGGGGCGGCTGCAGCGCGGGCATCGCCGCACCCGCCGAGTATCCAGCCGGCGGCGAACCAAACGCTCCCGGTGCGCCCGGCATGGCCGGGCCACCAATCGGCGGCGGCGATCCATACAACGTCGGCGGCGGCGCCGCTGCGACTCCCGGCGTGACGACCGGAGCTTGAGCCCCGACGCCCGCGGGGGGATAGTACGTCGGCCCGACCAACGCGCCGCCCGGCTGAGCCACCGCGCCGGTGCCGGGAGGTGGAATCGTTGCGCGGCCGAACGGATCGGCCCGCTGTCCGTGGCAACCCGCAGTGATTGTTAGGAAGGTCAATAAGACCCACGCCGCGCGCAGCCGGTTCATCGGCAGACTCCTTTCCACCGCTGGTCGGCCCATTGCCACCCAACGTCTCCGGTCCGCGGCCGCATCCATGCAGCCAGCTTGGGACTCGAAGGGGCGGTAGGGTATCAAATTGGCCAGACCTGTCCAGAGCGATTTGGTGGCAGGGGACTGCTAGCAGCACGACTAATGCCTGAGTTCAAATGACCAATGACCAAATCCCAATGACCAATAAGGCATGCGCCAGGTCCATTGGTCATTGGTCATTAATCTTCTGCCACTACCGCTCCGTCGACGCAATCGGCGTGTCTTTTTCCGGCTGCACGTACGGATTGAGCACGATCATCGGGGCGATTCGCCGCGAGGTGCCGTTGGAACTGGCCGTCGACTTCGCCTTCGCCGCCGGCACGTACTGGTTTTCGACGACGACCGGCCGCGGCGCGACGTACTGCACTTGCTCCGCAGGGTAGGCAAACGGGCTGCTGCCATAGGTGCGGCCCCCGAACGGCAGGCGGTAGTAGACCGGCGGGTACATGGCAAAGTACGGCGGCATCTGGTTGTTCGTCAGCGCGTATTGCTGGAAGCCCCAGTTGTAGCCACCGCCATAGCCGCCGTAGCCGCATCCCCACGGCCAACCCGCCTCGGCTTCACGGCCGCTGGCGGCCGCGGCAAGGACGACGATCGACAACGCAAGCACTCGTGCGGCAGTCTTCATAGGTGTGTTCCTCATGATGGTGTTCCTCATGGTTGTGTTGCTCAGTGTCCCAAATAGTACCCATCACGCGCTCGACGCAATCACTAGTGCTTTGTCACGGCTTAATTTTGGGATTAGCCGCAGGGCGCTAGCCCAATGGCACTTACTTTGTGGAAAAATCACGTAGTCTCACGAAATGCTAGCTGCGGATTCTTGGGGAATTTGCAGCTAGCAATTTCACATTGGGCTTCATTCAAACGTAAAGTAAGTGCCATTGGGCGCTAGCCCCCGGTTCGTGCCACAACAACCGGGGGCTAGCGCCCTGCGGCTGATGTAGGGGTAATCACAATTTTTAGCGTTGACAAAGCACTAGCCTCACGCGGAGCATGAGGGGCATTTTGCACGACTTCAGCGTAAACAGAGGACGGGGCCAACGCAACGGTTTTGCCCGTATAGTACCCACCACGCCGAAGCGTGATGCCTGACACGTATTCGAAGCGTTACCCAACCGGACGCGGAGCGTGAGGGGTACTATGAACTCCGGGCTATTTGCCCCTTCCAAAATTGTCCAGTTCCGGGCCAGGCTCTGGCGAGTCGGCTCCAGGCGGAGGCGCGCCAATCGGAAGGGTCCCCATCGGCGACGGACCCCATTTAGCTGCGGAACCGCTCTTTGGCGCTGTGCTGCCCATGGGCGTAGAATTGCCCATCGGTTCGACGCGTCCCTTGCCGGGAACATTGGGCCGACCAGCGCCCGGAGTGGCGGCGGGCAGAATCGTGCCGGGCGCGGGCGCCGTGGGACCAGAGACTGCCGGGCCCTGTGGCGCCACAGGGCCACTCGGTGCAACGGGACCGTTAGGATGCGTCGCGCCAACCTGCGCTCCCGGTGGCAGCGGCAACGGCGCGGCGACCGCTTGAAACGAAATGTGCTGCTCGTCCCCGGCCACCTTGGGAATCTGATAGATCACGATGCCAAGGTCTTGCTGCTTCAGGTCAGCGCCGCAGCCGGAAAATAATACTGCAAGGCTGCAACACGTCGCGCCGAGAATCCAGGGTTGGTGCCGCACTGTTAAATCTCCGTGGTGAAGGAGTACTCAGTACTCAAAGCTCACTGCCTCCTCGCCGGGTCTTTCTCCCAAACGGAGAACCCTCGGCAATCCAGCCATTATTGTGGCCCAGGTTGTCGGCAGTTGCAATCGCTGAAATCTGCCACCCACCTCCGCCGCGCGGGCGACGGTACAATCGACTCATGGCCAACTCCGCACTGACTGACCGACTCAAGCACGAGGCCCAGCGGCTGGGCTTTGCGCTGTGCGGTGTCACACCGGCGGCGACACCGACCGGGCTGGGGCATTTTGCCGAGTGGCTTTCGGCAGGGTACGCGGGCGAAATGCATTATCTGGCCGACCGCCATGCGGCCTACGCCCATCCGCGACATGTCTTGGACGGCGTCCGCAGCCTGGTGATGCTGGGGATGAGCTACGCTCGCGCCGAGCCAGCTTCCGCGTTATCCACTGCCGCGACAACAGAAACCGCCGGCCGCGGGCGGGTCGCCCGCTATGCCTTGGGATCCGACTATCACGACGTGATCCACGACCGGCTGGCGGAACTGGCCAGCGTGTTGCGCGCCGAGTCTCCCGGCGCGGCGGTGCGCGGCGTGGTCGACACCGCGCCGCTGCTGGAGCGCGAATTCGCCGAGCTGGCGGGCCTCGGCTGGGTCGGCAAGAACACGCTGCTGCTGAATCGTCAGATGGGCAGTTGGTTCTTTCTCGCCGCGCTGCTGACCGATCAGGAACTGGCCTACGACCAGCCGCACGGCGCCGACCACTGCGGCACCTGCACCGCCTGCCTCGACGCCTGTCCCACCGGGGCGTTCGTCGCTCCCTACGTGCTCGACAGTCGCAAGTGCATCAGCTATCTGACCATCGAATTGAAAACGGCCATCCCCGCGCCGCTTCGCGCGGACATGGGAGACTGGCTCTTCGGCTGCGACGTGTGCCAGGAGGTATGTCCTTGGAATCATCACGCGGCGAAGCCGGCGGAGTCGGAGTCACAATCCAGGGTGCCTGGGGGAACGCCCCAGCCAGGCGAAGCTGGCGGGATGGACCTGATCGAACTCTTCTGGCTCGACGACGCCGCTTTCCGCGCCCGCTTCCGCCACACGCCGCTGTGGCGACCCAAGCGCCGCGGCATCCTGCGCAACGCGGCGATCGTGCTGGGCAACCAGCGCACACCGACCGCGCTGCCGGCGTTGATCCGAGGGCTTAACGATGTGGAACCGCTGGTCCGCGGCGCATGCGCCTGGGCGTTATGTCAGTTCAGCGAGCCCGCCGCCCAAGAGGCGTTGCAAGCGCGTCGCAAAATTGAATCGGACGCCACCGTGCTGGAGGAGATCCAGTAGGTTCCGCCTGCCGGGCAGTACCTTGCCTGATTGTACGCCAAGACGAACGGACAAATCGCCGGGTACCTGGGGCTGAACGAATCTTTTTCGCGCCTGCTGGTCGATCACAGTGTCGTTCCAGGACAGTGTCGCTCTCAAATCACGCCGGTTGAAAACCTCAGTGTTCACTCTTGCAATGCGGGAACAATTTCTGAAGCCGTTTCACTCCGAAATCAGCAACTATACAGGAAATGCATTGCTCGAACTATCATTGTGCAGCCTTACCATCGGAAGGTGCTATTAGACGACCTTCTCGATAGATTTCCTTTCGCAACTCCGTCCCGTCCTTACGAAAGAAAACCCACTCTCCATCCCTTTTTCCGTTTCGCCAATATCCCCACGCTTTCTTTTCTCCAGATGGATAATTGTAAATGTCGTGTTCGATTCGACGCTGGGCCGATTCCCAAAGCTTATTTAACGACGCCAAATCGTCGGATGATTCGTGGAAAGTAACGCCGCATATCTGTACTGAATCCTCTCCGACATCAACATATAAGTGAGGCGGATCGTTCGTTGACATTAAATTCAAACGACAAAATGCATTACAACGGTCATAGCTCGGCTCTTGCTTTAACAGTGAACGAAGCTTTGCAAGAAGTGGTGCGAATTCTGGATCGTTCAAGTCGATCTGCGGTCGAAAGGTGTTGGAATCTAACTGAATATCAGTGCAGTTATCTAGCTCAATGCTTATTCGACTTACGCGAGACTGGAGTTCCTTGAGTTTGGCGTCATGCGAGAGATATGCCCATGTACTAACGCCAGCTAACAGAACTGACACCGCGATTAGTAGCCAAACCTTTCGATGCCAAGATTGGACTGAGATGGCGGACATGGCATAAACACCTATTGAAGAAATTTCACGCGAAGAGCGGTTGCGTGTTGGTTACTCAGGCCATTTGTGCTACATGATTCGTGCTCGTTGAATGTAGAAAAATGTAAAGTGGAATTCTCAATGGCGTTCACGTTTTTTTCGATAAATGGACGATCAACCCGCGCGTCTGACTCCGTCAATCCGCAAACCGCACTCAAGGTCACGCCCGGCAGGCGGAACCTAGTGGCACTCTTCGATTCCGCCCGGCGTTCCTTCAGCTTCCGCGTCGGTCGGCGGATAGCAGCCGGGCAAATCTTCGGCATAGTGGGTGTTGAGCACCTCTTCCCATTCGCCCGGCTGGCGGACGTGGACGAAGGCGTCGCGGACTTCAATATGGCGCGGGTGCAGCCGCGAATACTTGATGCCGAACTTGCGCATCCGCGGCGCGGCCCGCTCGGGGCCGTAGAGTTCATCCGCCAGGCGATAATGCTCGCGAATCACGGCGGCTTGCTCGTGCGTCGTTGGCGGCGGAGGGAGCGGCAGTCCGGCGGCCAGCGCGCGGGTTTGGCCAAAGATCCAGGGATTGCCGATCGCGCCGCGGGCGACCGTTACGCCATCCACGCCGGTGCGGGCGATCATCGCCAAGCAGTCGGCCGGGGTGAACAGGTCGCCGCTGCCGAGGATCGTGCGACCGCCGGCGTGGCGCTTCACTTCGGCCAGAAACTCCCAGCGGCTCGGTCCGTTGTAGCGCTGCATGACGGTCCGGCCGTGGACCGTGATCGCCGCGGCGCCGTGCTCGAACGCGCCGTCGAGAATCTTATAGAAGTTGTCGCGGCTCTCGGCCGAGTCGTCGATCCCGCGCCGCATTTTGACCGTCACCGGCAGGTGCGCGGGGACGGCGTCGCGCACCCGCGAGACGATCTCCAGGGCCACCGCCGGCTGGCTGAGATGAAACCCGCCCCGGCAGCGGCCGAGGACTTTTTTCACTGGGCAGCCGAAGTTAATGTCGATCACGTCAAAACCCGCCTCGACCAACCGGATCGCCGCCGGGCCGAACTGGCTCGGGTCGGCCCCCATCAACTGGCCGCCGACGGGATGCTCTTCGTCGGTCACCTGCAAGTAGCGGCGGGCCTTCGCGCCGGCGCTGACTTCGATCAGAAACTTGTCGAGCAGCACCTCGCACAACGTGTACGACGCCCCCAGCCGCCGGGCGATCACCCGCATCGGCCAGTCGCTATACCCACTGAGCGCCGCCTGCACGACGGGGAAGCCGACGCGAACCGGGCCGAGGAACAGTTCCTTCGGCGCGACGCTGGGGAGGTTCGCTTCGATGCCGAGAGCTGGCGGGCCGGCGGAAGTTGAGAGGCATGCATCCATGGGCATAGCCTACCCCGGCCGGCGGGGTGGATGCAAATGCAGTGCGCGGTACGGCGCAGCAGAAAACGCTATCGCGAAAGGGCGAAGTAGGGGAAGGGACGGTGTGGGACGGACGCAAACGAAATGCGGGCACACGAAATGCTTTTTCGTGCTTTCGCTATTTCGCGTTTTCGCGATCCGTTTTGCCCGGCCGTGATACCGAACGGCGGGGCGGCGTTTTACTTCCTCCAGCCTACAGCCTCCCACCTCCAGCCTACCGCGGCGGCGGCCTTTTGTGGGCGATTTTGGCGCACTCGGCTTCGAGACTGACGATGTCGGCCCAGAGGGTTCGGACTTCTTCGTTGTCGAGGTTGGGAGGAACGCCGCCGCCGAGGCTTGGAACCGCAGCTGGGGCGTTGTCCGGAGTGGCGACGGGGATTTCGTTGTGGTTTAAGGCAGCGACGATCGGACTGTTGCTAGAGCTCGTGGCCGATTCATCCACTGGCCCGTCACAGGCAAGGGCAGGCAAGCTGCCCATGGCACCCGACGGAGCGGCGGACAAGTTGCTCACGCCACCCGGCGGAGCGGCAGGCAAATTGCCCGTGGCACCCGATTCAGCGGCGGGCAAGTCATCGACTGCCCGCGGTGGGCTGACCGTGGCACCCGACGGATTGCTGTCGCCGGCATTGAGCGGCTCGGCCGAGTCGTCGCCCCAGTCGTCCGATTCATCGTCATCGTCCTCATATTCATCGTCATATTCTTCATTGTCGTATTCATCATCTTCCAATCCATCGTCCTCTCGCGCCTCCCTCGCCTGCTGGTCCCGCAGAAAGGCGCGGGTTTGCGGCGAGAGGCTGGCCAACAACTCGGGCGTGAGCAGCGGAAAGACGGCTGGACGCGGAGGCTTGGGCGCGGAAGGCGCTGACGCGGGCGGCTTCGGCGATGAGGATGTTGGTGACGCGGCTGTTGTTGACGCAGCGGGTGACTTGGGCGAGGCTTCCTGCTGAGCCACCCGCAGAACGCGCAACCGCATCTCCGAGACGCGGAGCACAAACCGCGCTGCGTCGAGATCGCCCCGCAGCGCCAGCGGCATGAACGCCGCTTCGAGCGACTCGAACTTCCGCAACTCGGCGGTCAGGATGTCACTGAGTTGAATCGTTTGCATGGCAGCAGAGGTAGGGTGGGGTCGCAGACCCACCACTTGATTCGGCCTGAAAGAAACGTGGTGGGCCTACGACCCACCCTGCGGAAAAACCATGTTTTTCAGGGCGTTTTCGGAGAAACGATCATCGCTTGCTGTGGACGTAAGTATACCAACTTCTGACGCACTTTCAACCGTCAGAATCTGCCACCCCCCGCGCCGCAAAATATTTTCCCGAGCAAAAAATGATTTGAACCACAGAGACACAGAGGCACAGAGAAGCGCCGAGACGGGGAAGCCACACTTTCGCACCCGTTTCAAATAATTCCTTTACTTTCTACCTTCGCGTCCTTCGCGACCTTCTGTTCAAAACACATCGGCGCTGTTTTTTTGAACAGAATGTCGCGAAGAGCGCGAAGGTGCAATGGTTCCGCGCTGAGCGTTTTGGTTGCGCGGACATTGGCAAAGCCAGTGGCACACGGAGGGAGGCGAAAACCAGGGACGGGGTGGCTGGTTTTGCGCAGCGATGTTAGTGCGTGGCCGGTTGTGGCTGCGCGGCGAGGCTCAGGGGGCGGTTCGAGAGCAGCACGATCTCGCCCGCTTCGGGGAAGCGCGAGCGGCGGTCGACGATGGCGACGTCGGAGGGGAGCACGTCCCGCAGTTCGGCCAGCCGGGTGTCGGTGGTGAACAGGTACCGCGGCTCGCTGGTGGCAAAGAACTCGCCCACCTGGGCCACCTTGCGGATTTGCGTCACGTTCTGGCCGGCGTAATACACCATGCTGGGGCGGAAGAAGCAAAAGCCCGCCACGCGCGAGGCGTGCCCGGCCGTGTCGAGGCGGATTCGCTGGGCGATGGTCTGCGGGGCTTGTAGCCGATCGACGCGCGGGCCGGCGTAGCTCCAGAAACCCATCGTGGTCAGCACGGACGCGACGGCCACCACGCCAATCGCCCCGCGGCACTGCTGCCGCAAGCTCAGCCGCCACGCGATGATGCCGCCCACCAGAGCGGGCAGCCCCACGAGGCCCAAATACACGAGATCGCGCTGCGCATCGCGAGACAGACGCGTGCGGTCCAGGATCGTCTGGCCGTGATATTCGACCAAACCGCCGAGCGGCAGCACGAACAGAATGAAGCCGCCGACCCCGGCTAGCACCAGCGGCGCCACTTGAGCCCACACGGCCCGCACCTGTTGCGGTCGGGCGATCCATTGATCGAGATAAAATCCAAACAGCAGTGCCAACGCAGGGTACGCCGGCAGCACGTAGTTCGAGAGCTTTGTGCTGGCGAGGGAGAACATCACCAGGTACACGCCCAGCCAGCAAGTGAGAAACGTCAGGGCCAGAAACTGCGGCCCGCGCTGGCGGATCTGCCGCGTGCAGAGCACGATGGCGGGTACGGTGAAGATCGTCCAGGGGAACATGCCCACGAGCATGCTCAGCACGTAGTAATAAATCGGGCCGCTGTGATTTTCCATCGCCGCGGAGAAGCGGTGCCAATGATGGACGAGGAAGAACTCGCGCAAAAACGCGCCGTCCGTTTGCCGGGCGACGGCAAAGTACCACGGCCCCGCGACCAATAGCACCATGTTGATGGCAGTTAACGGACGCATCCGCCACACGGTGCGGGCGAAATTGACCGGGCCGAATGGGCGAACCGCTTCCAGCACGCGGCGGCCGAGCGGCGCGTCGGCGGGCAGCTCGCGACGCGGCGTCGTGCAGAGCAGAAACAGACCGATCACCGCCATCGGCAGCAGCACGCCGATGGGGCCTTTGGTCAGCACGCCCAGGCCCATGACAGCGTACATCAGGGCGAATTGCCACCAGTGGGGCGGGACCAACGTCAAAGCACCATGGCCGGTCTTTGTTGATTCCGCGTCCACAGGCGTTGCGGCGAACCCTCGACTTGCAAACAGGTACAATGCCAGCGCCCCGAAGAACGTCAGATACGTGTCGGGCGTCGCCGCGCGCGAGACCATTGTGAACATCAGGCAACTGGCCAGCGCCAGTCCCGCGAGCAGCCCTGCGCGGCGGTTGATCAGCCGCGCGCCGATGAAATAGGTCAGCAGGGCAGTGGCGGTGCCGAACACCGCCGAGCCAAACCGGGCGCCGAACTCGTTGACGCCGAACAGCCGAAACCCCGCCATCATCATCCAGTACATCCACGGCGGCTTGTGGCCGAACAGGGCGCCGTTGAACGTGGGGACGACCATGTCGCCCCGGCTGTACATTTCGCTCGCCGTGGTGGCGAAGAACCCTTCGTCCTCGTCCCAGAATCGCGTGGCGCCCAGCCGGACGAACATCGTCAGCAGGCAGGCGGCCAGGATCAGCAGCGGGTAGCGCCAGTTGCGGACGGCGGGAGTGGTGTCAACGTGAGCGTTCATGGATGAGGGTCCGCCGCAATTTTCAGACAATGCCGTTATCAGGCCACGCGCCGCAGCGAAGAGAACGAAGCAGCGGCCAGCGGTTCGATCGCCGCCGGTTGCGGCCGCCAGGCCTTGTGGGATAAGGCGCCGGGGCCAAAGTATCGCCACTGGATCTGCGCCGCCTCGAAGGCGGCCAGCACAAAATGCCGCGGCTTGAGCTTCGAGCCCGCCACTTCGCGCCACTGGTCGAGCGGATATTCAAACAGCGAATCCCGCAGCGGCCGCGCGGACCCGCGTAGCCGCGAAAGCCGGGCCAGCAGTTCTACGTCAAACAGCCAACTGGAGAGAAACGGCGTGGCGAACGCGGCGGCCAGGTGGTCGCCTGCGCGGAACAGTTTGGCACCGCATTGGGTGTCGTAGATCGGAATGCTGAGAATCTGCGAGGCGACGTTGGCGAAGCAGCGTCCCAGCCAGCGGCGCACCGGGCGGCGGTCGATCCGGCGCCCCAGCAGCGGCAAGCGGCTGCCGAGAACCGCATCGATATCGCTGCGGCGCTCGAGGACATGGCGGAACTCCGGGATCGCTTCGAGCGGCGTGGCCAGATCGGCATCCCAGTAGCCCACGAGGTCCGTGCCTGTAAGCATTGCCTGTTGCACGCCGCGACGGACCGCTTCCGCTTTGCCGCTGTTTTTGTCCAGCTCGTACACTTCCACCTGCTGCGGCGACAGCTTGTGCAGGGCGGTGAGTACGGCCGCGGTGTCGTCCGTGCTGCCGTCGTTGACCAGCAGCAGCCGCACGTCCGGCGCCGCGCGGGCAAAACGCAGAAACGACAGCGTGTCGAACCGCTGAGCTTCGTTGAAGCAGGGAACAACGATCGCGGTTCGCACCAGAGATTCCTTTCGCAGTGGCGAGACAAGCGCGCAGCGGAGTACCGAAACTCCGCTCACTTGGGCGGGGGATTGTCGTGACGGGGCCGCGGGGCGTCAATAGGGAAAGGACCGAAAATAGCCCCGGGCTCCGCCCGGGGGTGAACCGCTCGCCATGTCTGGCAATCCGATGACGTGTTGCCAGCACTGGCAAAGCCAGTGGCACACTAAAAAGGCGAAAACCAGGGACGGCGATGCTGGTACTGCAGGTCGCGCCCGACAGGCGAGACCTACTGGCTACTTCGTCACCGTTAGCCCTGGGATCGCTTGCTTGAGGTCCAGGATTGCCTGATCGCTCACGGCGGTCCCTTCGAGGTTGAGCGTGGTCAGGGTCTTGATGTTCTTCAGATGCGCCAGGCCTTTGTCGGTGATCTGCGTGTAGCGCAGCGACAGGTTCTGCAAGGCCGGCGCGGTGCGCATGTTGTGCAGGCCCTTGTCGGTGATCGCCGTGTTGCTGGCGTCGAAGGTGTGCAGGGCGGGAAATTTTGGGAGATAGCGCAGGCCGTTGTCGCTCAGCGACGTGCCGGCCATGATGAACGCCTTGACGTAATCGTCGCCAGGAAAGGCTATCAGAAATGCATCGGCGGGCTTGTCGTCTGGAATGATCAAGTAGCCGGGCGTCGGCTCTTCGACCGGTTTATCCGAACGTGATACGGTGCCCACAATCGGGGCCGGATAGGGCTTCAGCGGACCGCCAGGGGTGCCCGGACGTGACAGAACGACTCCCCCGACCGAACGGGGTGATTCCGCAGCGCTTGGCGACGTGGCCGGTGCAATCGTTGTTTCGCTCTGTCCGGCGATATTCCGCGAGGGGGTACCATGATTTGAATCCACGGCCACATTAGATGCCTTGGCGTTGGATCCCGTCGCGCTATCTCGTGACGCCGGACGACAGCCAAGCAAAAAAATCCCCAGCAAAAACAGGGCGGCCCATAGGGGACTTCGTCCCCTCACAGTCGATAATTTCGGCCAGCAATCCGGCACGGAACTTCTTGAAGGTCGCATGGCCTTTGGCATGAAACGAGTTCGACACGACCCCGGGCGGCGGCGAGGCTTCCTCCCCCAACACGTACGCTCGACCGTCAAGGGAATCCTCCGAAATGAAGAACTGCTCCACTGAGGCACGTCTCTTTCCAGGCGGGGATATGGCCATCGGGGCATTTGATCGTGGCCGTATAGAGAACATTGCCGCATTCGCCAAGCACTTCCATTCGGCCGCCCGAAGTGTACCAAGATTCGTATGGTCCGACGTTGTAATAAATGATCTCGTTCAAGGCACTCAATGAATTCGGCATCGGATTAAGTTGGCATTCCCAACATGGTGGCGGACCAGTCACTACATCTTCATCGTTGGTATGCGCCAAGTTTTCGGGAGGACCCATATTGGATTGGTTGAAGTCATTGTTGATCGCTCGCCAAGCCTCCCCGCCCCAAACTCCGAGATGTGTTGACGACTGATCAGCAGAAGTACCATTGGATTGCAAAGCGATATTCACCCCAGCATCGTTAAAGACGACAACTTCCGGCATCTGCAATTTTTGCGTTCCTTTATTGCCTGGAATCAGTGCTGCTTGGAGGCGAACCCATTTTGGCCTCGTCGGATCGCAACCGGCGAAGGCATTGTGAACACAGGTTTGATTATCGAATGTTGGGCCCCCCGTTGTCGTTCCTCCCGTCGTGGTTCCTCCCGTCGTGGTGCCTCCCGTCGTGGTGCCTCCTGTTGTGGCGCCGCCGGCCGTCGTGCCTCCGGTGCTAGTTCCTCCGCTGCTGGTGCTCCCCCCGCCGCTGCTGGCAGAGCTGCCTGAGGTTACCGCCGGGCCGGCCGGCGGAATGGTCGTCGTCAACGTGCCCAATTCGAGGCACCCGGCCAACGGCTTGCTGAAGTCGCGCTCGGGTTGCCAATACTGCGCGTAATAGGCGCAATACCGTGGGTCGATGGCAGCCGGGTCGAGCGTTTGCACGTTGCCGCCGGCGAACGTGACGTTCTCTCTGAGGAAATGTCGGCCGGCGTACGAGCTGGGCCAGGTGGAATTCACGACCGACATTGGCTGGCCGACGAACTTCGCTTCGGTGGTTTTGAAATCCAGCAGCACGATGCGGCCACTATCCCGACTCAACATCCGCGTGGCGCGGCTGTTCATCCCGAAGCTGGAAACCGGCGCCGCCGGCACGTCGTCAGGGCAGAAGAACATCTTGCTCTGGCTGTCGAGAAGCGGTGCCAGGCGGGCACACCAATTGGTCGAATCGATCCAACTGGCCTGCGGCAATCGGCTGTTGGCCTGCGACCAGATCTTCCAGAGTTGCGATTGGTTGCTGATGCACTGCGCCTGGCGGGCCTTGGCGCGGGCCGAGTTGACCGCCGGCAAAAGCAGCGCGATCAGAATCACGATCACCGCGATGACAACCATCAACTCGACGAGCGTAAAGCCGCCGTAGCCGGGTTGCGGCGGCGGATCAAAATCCGCCGCTTTGCGCCGCTCGTAAGCGGACGGCACCATGGAGTCGGCAGACGCCGCATCGGCAGGCGTGAAGTGCAATTCACCGTCGGAGACATCCTGAAAAGTCATACCCACCTGCACACGACGAAAAGTGCCCCGCCCACGAGTTGATTTACTTTTATCAGAACCTTTCTGGAATTTCCATAGATTATGGAAAAACCATGATCATTAGTGACGCGCCAAACGAAGGCAACGAGGAGAAAGTTCTCGCTGCGTTGCGAAGAAGCAGGTTCCGCCTGCCGGGCGGTACCTTGAGTGCGGTTCGCGCTCGGGAAAAGTAGGTCTGACCCAAGAGCGCTAAGATGCCAAGACGCGCAAAGACGAGTTTGTGATTTTGAGCATTGCTGCTTCTTTGCGCGTGTTGGCGCGTTTGCGCCTTAGCGTCAAAAAATCCGGGGCGGGGATTGGTTGGCGGGTGCTTGCTGTAAGAGGTGACAAACTCACGCCCGGCAGGCGAGACCTACTTGGCTTACTGCAGCACGGGGCAGGTGTCAAACCACTGCCGGCCTTGCTTCGCCATCCACTCGACCGCTTCGGTGGGGCCCCACAGGCCGGGTTCGTAGATGTCCAGTGGTGGTTCGTTTCCTTGCCCCCAGTCGGCGATGATCGGGTCGATGATGCTCCAGGCCGCTTCGACTTCATCGTGCCGGGCGAAGAGGCTGGCGTCTCCTTCAAAGGCGTCCAGGAGCAGCGGCTGGTAGGCGTCGGGGATCGGGCCGCCGTATTGCTTCGAGAAGCGGAAGTCGAGGTCGCTGGTGGTCAGCCGCATGCCGGAATCCGGCACCTTGGTCTGAAAGTGCAACTGAATCCCCTCGGCCGGCTGCACCTGGATGATCAGGCGGTTCGCC
>JAIOQB010000207.1 GCA_021413585.1 Planctomycetia bacterium | reverse complement strand
GTGGTGTAGAGTTGTCGGGCCAATATCGGCCCACTCCCCTTACGTTTTGTTCCGGAGATATCAGGTATGAAGAGGCTTCTGATCCTGACGGTCCTGGGGATCTTGGCGCTGGGTTCGGCTGGCTGCGCTCATGATCCCTGTCGTCCCGGTTTGTTTGGTCGTATGTTCCATCGCGATCGTCGCGAGTGCTGCTCGTGCGGATCGGGCGGAGAAGAGATGGATGGCGAAGTTGGCTACATGGGCGGCGGCGGCGGTGGCTGCGCGTGCGGCGGCGGTGGCGGCGACGTCATGATGGCGCCCCCGACGACGATCATTCAGGCCCCCAGCAGATAACGCTGATTGTTTTCAAGTGGTGCGATTTCAAGCTGCACGATTTCTAGCTGTGCGAATTCAAGCTATTGAATTTGCGGCGGCTGAAAGTTGCCGCGGCTGAAGTTACTAGAGCAAGTTACTTTCGGGTGCCAGGGTGGCATGCCCCTACCTGCAACGCAGCGGCGGGCCGGTCTCCGCTGGCACCCGGCAGTAATGCGCTACGCCAACATGTTGCGGTGCGCCGCAGCGTGCTCCCCATAGCATTTCTGTCACAGTATCACGGCGGATCGAGCAGGGACACCCTACAATTGGGCCCCTGCTGGTGATTCGACGTATCTATCAGCCGCGTGCCATCCGCCTGTCCATATGCAGGGTGCCTGGGGCAACGCCCCAGTTCTCACCAATGCGTGACTTCTGGGGCGTTGCCCCGGGCACCCCTTCGGCGCACGGCCTGCCCGCAAGCTACGCCCCGGCCCGCAAGCTACAATGGAGCATGGGCTTCCAACGCCGGAACCAGTTCCAGCGTGAAGCCGGCTTCCTGTGGCTCTCTGGCAACTGCGACTTTCTGACAACTCCGATGGGCGATCTCATGTTGGCCTCTCGAACTCTCTTGCAGCGATTGGCGCCAGTCCTGATTTGTGTGCTGGCGCTGCGCGCAGCGCCAGCGTCGGCCCAGTTCGTGGATGAAAAGCCGGGCGCGGGTTCCGAGTCGCGGCTGCGCAATCCGCAGAAGTCGCGTCTGCAAGTCGGCATGGTGGTTCGCTCAACCGGCGGCCCGCTCAAAGGGGTGTTTGGCACTACCCCCGTGCCGCTGCAATGGGACGAGCAAAAAGTTCGCGTCGTCAATGAGGAGCGCTCGCCCGAGGTGCGCGGCGTGGAGTATCGCGTCGTCGGCGAGACGATGAAGCAACTGGTGGTGACCATTCCCAATGTGCCCGCCCACGGCACGGCCAAGGTGATGGTGACGTTCGAGATCACGAAGTTCGACATCGCCGCGCCGGAGAAAACAGACGGGTTGCACATCCCCAAGAAAGTCGAGACGTCGATCCGTCAGTACCTTGGCGCCAGCCCTTACATTGAAACGCGCAACGTAAAGATCCGCGACCTGGGGCGCAAGCTGCTCGAAGGGAAAGAGTCGGCCACCGACTGGCAAAAGGTCGAGACGCTGTACGACTACGTCCGCGATCATGTGAAGTATCAAAACGGCCAGCTCAAAGGAGCGTTAGCGGCGCTGAACGACGGCACCGGCGATTGCGAAGAATTGTCGAGCTTGTTCATCGCGCTGTGCCGCGTCAACGGCATCCCCGCCCGCACCGTGTGGATCCCCGAGCACTGCTACAGCGAGTTCTACCTGGTCGACGACGCCGGCAAAGGAACGTGGTACCCCTGCCAATCGGCCGGCGCCCGCATGTTCGGCAGCATGACGGAGAAACGGCCGATTTTGCAAAAAGGGGATAACTTTCATGTCCCCGAAGTCCCCAAGCCGCAGCGCTACGTGGCCGAGTTCCTCAAAGTGAAGAACGCCGAAGGGGGCCAAAAGCCGTCCGTCCAGTTCGTTCGCAAGACGCTGGCGGAGTAGATCCCGTCTGACCTGCTAAAAACTCTCCGCCATCGGCAGGGATTTTGTGTCTCGAATTGGGTCGGGCTAAATACCAAAAGAATGCCGCATGGAGGCGGTTTCTGGCCCCCAAGCGGAATGATTTTGGGCGCGCATCGTGCGATGTGGTGATTTCAGCATCAATAAAAGCCGGCTTTGTTGTTCTCCGTGCGCTAGGGAGTGGTTTCGTAGGTCGGGCGGGCACTGCGACCCCTGAGCGGAACCCGAGGCGCTGGGCACCTCCCTCAAAAAGAGGGGGGATTTTCGGAATTGCCTAAAAAAACAAGATTTTGTCCTGAAAAGGCATTTACGGGTGGATAAACTTAATAGAACTCTTCATGCAGGCTTCACGGCAAATTCACATAGCGTATTTTTCGTCAGGCTGATTCCAACCGTTCGGTTGTATAGCGCGCCAGTGAGCTAAATCTTTCAATTCGTGCTTCTTCCCTTGCGTAGCAAGGAGCAGCTTCATGTCTAGGACACATATCGTCGTCGCGGCCTTCCGCCGATTCTCCATTCTCAAATTCGGGCGCGCTCATTCGATTCTGGCTCATGCGACGTTTCTTTCTGTTCGATCACTCTCTCGCTGTCTTCACCCGCCGATTTTCTATCGGCGATTTAATCTTCAACCGGTCCCGCTGAAAATCTGCGCGCCGCTGTCGTGGCGCGAGCCGTTATCACGTTAATCGCCGAATTTATTTTTAGGGGAGTTCCACGCATTCACTTCTCATCGTCCTTGATTTTCCGGTGTTAATGAACCACTAACGAGCATCTAGTCACTCATCCTTTTTTCTCGTCGGGAGAAGCCACATGAAGACCTTGGCTCCGTTCGGATTCAAGCGAATCAAACTTTCGGTATGGTCATTATTCTTTTTGTCCACGGCCGTTTTGCTGGCGTGGCCCACGTCGGCTCTGGCGGCGACGGGAACCTGGAATGGCCCGAGCCTGACCGGTACTTGGAATACAACCGACACCAACTGGACCGGCGTGGCCGCAGGGACTCCGTGGGCCGCCCAAGGCAACGTGGCCTCGTTCAACACCAGTGGCAACGTGGCCACCGTGAGCGGGGGCGTCTTCGCCGATGTTTTGTCTCTGAATTCTCAAAGCAACAGCCTGACCGTGCCCGCCTCGCAGTCAATCACTTTGAATGTCTCGAACGCCCACCTTAATATCGGCGGCGCTGGCCACGCGACCTCCGCTGACGGCAACACCTTGATCATTAACGGAACGGTCACTTATGGGCCTAGTGGGTCTGGCAGCGGATGGCTTTACGTGGGAGACGACGGCGGTGGCGACCAAGCTAATCCTGGAACCGCTTCCTCCTATAACAGCATCGTCATCAATTCTGGTGGCTTGCTGCAAGATCAATCTAATGGTAGCGGCACCCATAACGACAGGATTGGCTTTGCTTCCGGCGCCAACTTCAATTACGTGGACATCAACGGTGGGACTTGGAACCGGGCTGGTCAACAGCGGTTATATGTTGGCGTGCAGGGGGACTCCAACTACATGTTGATACACAACGGGGGCACGCTCACAGGGACAACGTCCCTAGCAACTTGGGGTGGAGCCGGCGAAAGGGTGTTGCAAATCGGGGATGGCACGGGTGGTGGAACCGGTAACGGCGGTTCCTCCAATTCGGTGACCGTCAACGGCTCGACCGCGAGCGCGAGGATCGCGCAACAGCTAACCGTCGGCAGCGGAACCACCGCCAACGACAACTACATGAAGATCGAAAATGGCGGGGATGTTTATGTCGCGTTCAGCGGCAATACGAGCTTTATCGGAACGTCGGGGGACAACAACTATATCCAAGTCACGGGCAGCGGTTCGACGTTGAACGTCAGTAACTCGGGCAATTCTACGCGATTCTTGACGGTTGGCATCGGCGCCACCGCCGACAACAACCACCTGGACGTTTACAGCGGCGCCTCCGCGGACCTCCGGACTGGCTTGATCTTCGGCAACACCGGCGCCACGAACTCGAAGTTCAATCTCGGCGACGGCACCGGTATCAGCACCGCGAGCGTTGGAAACACAGGCGTTGCCAACGCAGTCTTGCTGAGCGACGCGACCTCGCGCTTGACGATCAACAGCGGCAGGCTCATCGCCATAGCCGCCACGGGAAATCTGGTTTCCGGCTTGGGCCAGATCGCACTCAACGGCCCCGCGTATTTCTCGGTGCCGACGGCGGCGACCTCCAGCATCACCAGCCAGATCAGTGGCAGCGGCGGGAATTTCACTAAGGAAGGAGCGGGTGTTCTGGTTCTTGCCGGCGCAAATGCCAGCAACGATTACACCGGCAACACGGTGATCACCAACGGCACGTTACAGGTCGGCACTGTGGCCTTCAACGCGATTCCCAACGGTTCGGGTAAGGGAAACGTCGTCATCGACGGAGGCGCCACGTTCGCCGGAGTCTTGGATATCCACGACTTCGACGAAGCCATCAATGGACTCTCGGGCGTGACAGGCACCGTGCTGGGTCAGGTGGTCAACAACGGCAACGGCCTCCATACGTTGACGGTGGGGGATGGAGATGCGACGGCCTCCTTCGCCGGCACGATCTTGGACACGACGGTCGTTTTCGGAATAGGGCAAGTCGGGCTGAGCAAGACTGGCAGCGGTACGCAGACCCTCAGCGGCAACAATACTTACACTGGTGCCACTTCGGTCAACAACGGTACTCTGGTACTCAACGGCAGCCATACGCCCAACTCCATTTTTTACGGCGGCGCTGGAAGCTACAATATTGGCGCGACCGGCACGCTCAAGGGATCGGGAATCACCAACGGCGACTTGCTTGTGACGGGGGGCACCGTCGCGCCCGGCAACAGCATCGAGTCGCTCGGCGTCGGCTCGATCAGCTTTAGCGGCGGCACGTACGAGTACGAGATCAACACCAGCACGACCACCGCCGATCTGCTCTACGGCGACGACGGCAGCACGCTCACGCTGACCGGCAGCCCGGTGCTGTCGCTCTTCGATCTGGGCGGCAATCTGTTGCTGCCGTTGGGCACCAAGTTCACGCTGATCGCCTACGACGGCCTCTGGAACAATGGGACGTTCCTCGGCTACGCGGACGACAGCACATTTTCCTTCGCCGGCAATTCCTGGCTGATCAACTACAATGACGCGTCCCCCGGCTCGAACTTCCTGGCGGACGCAACGGCCGTCGATACGGCTTTCGTCACGATCACCACTGTGGCAACCGGCGGCGCGGTGCCGGAACCGGCGACATTTGCCTTGGGCGCCCTGGGACTGGTAGGATTAGGGGCGCTGGTCGTGCGACGGCGGAGGAAGCAAGCGTAGTTCTTGAGAAGCGGCGGTTACGGGCAGGGGAAGTGCGAACAAACGGGGGGAGGCCTGCGGCATGGTAGCCGGTTGGATTCGGCAGTGGCGTGCAATCATGTTGCCGCGACGTGGCATAGCTCCATGCGCACCGCGCCGCCACAAGCGGAGCATCCTGCGTGCGCAAGGGTTTACGCTCGTCGAGTTGTTGGTCGTCATTACGGTGATCGTCATTCTGATCGCGCTGTTGATGCCGGCCATCGGCACGTCGCGAGCCGCTGCGCGGACAGCGAAGTGCTCCCAGCAACTGGAACAAATCGGCCTCTCGCTCACGCGGGCCGGGCTGGATCGCGCCACGGCCACACCGGCCCAGTGGACCACGGCTCTCTCCCCCTACCTGGACGCTGGCAAGCAGATCCTCCACTGTCCGGACGACATGACTCAGCCGAGCACTACGGGGGGAACGACTCCCGTGCTGAGTTACGGGCTCAATAGCCGGGCATTTCGCATGCTCGGCGGCGACAGCCAAAAGATTCTTGCGCTGGAGTACCATCTGCCGGTGGCGAGCGTCGTCGGACCGCAAGGCAATGACGACTGGCCGACCAACGTCATGCCGCGGCACCGCAGCCAGGCCAATGTGCTGTTCGTCGGTGGCAACGTGCAGTTGCGGCGGCCCGACGACATTGACCCGCGCGTGTGCGATATTCACGACCGCCTGTGGCGGCCGACTCGCGACGGCAATCTCCTCAAGACCGGTTGCACCGCCGACGCAGGGCTCAAGCCCCCCGGCAGCACGACGACCACCGGCGGCACCACGGCTGGCGGCGGCACCACCGGCAGCACGACGAGTCCCAGCACCACCACCGGCGGCACCACGACGGGGGGCTCCACCTCTGGCGGCAGTACCACTGGGGGCACCACGCCCTGCACGATCGGTGTCGGGCAGGTCATGAACGAGACCGAGATTCCGGCGGTCGTCATCGTGGGACCGTGGGCCTCAGGGACCGGATTGGGTTACAACAATGACTACAAGGGCTTGGTCAACGGCACCGGTGCCAACTCCGTCACGTACCAATTTACCGGTTTGTTGCCTGGGCAATTCCAGGTTTCGGCCACTTGGCCCGCTATACCGAGTGGAAGGGCGACTCCTTATATCGTCAATGGCGGAGGGGGGCCGACGACGGTGAGCGTCAATCAGCAGAACGCCCCCGCCGCCGATATGGTCATTTCCGGCTCAAATTTTCAAAACTTGACGACAGTGCTCGTCACCGGCTCGACGCTGACAGTGAAGATCACCGACAGCGGCACTGGCGCACATTTCGCCGATGCCGTGCGGATTACCTGCGTCGGGAACAATCCAGTTGCCGGTTCGTATTGCCCCGGGTTGAAGGGGGAATATCGCGGCGACTCGCAAAGCTTTACGGGCTTTCCCCCGGATAATTACATCGTCAGGGTAGACCCGAGCATGAACTATCCCTTTGGCACTGCCTGTGCGGCGAACTGCGGCAGCAACGGGCTCCCCAACGGCGAGGTGTCGAGCCCCAGCGGCCTCCCCTATCCCTTTCCCCTCAACCGAACCAACCTCGATACCGACGGCGACGGCATCCCACAATGCCTGTTTACCGCGAAGTGGACCGGCGAGATCAAGGCCGACTTTTCGGAGACGTACACGTTTAACGCGACTGCCGATGACACGGTCTCCGTCTGGGTCAATGGCACCTTGGTCACGGGTCCGGTCGCGATGACGGCCAACCAATGGGTTCCGATCGAGATCCAGTATATGAACACCCAGTGGGCGAACGACTGGGTTAATATACAATGGTCTTCGCCATCGATGCCGCTAAGGTACCTCGCGGCGCCGAACCTGCGCACTCTATGTCCGTGACCGAATGAGGCGTGAGATGACCATCGGTCGCTGGGTTTTGGTTTTGCTTCTGCTCTCGTGCGGCGGCTGTAAACGGGAGGTGAGCAACGGCCCCGTCGTTACGCCCCCCGCGCCGGTCAGCGGTGTACAGTCGTCCGTGCGCGGCGAGGATATTCTCGAGCGGCAGCTTACTGTAGATACGCTCTATTTCACCGACGACGGGAAAGAGTTGATCGCGCCGGGCAATCGCCTGCTGGCCACCGTCGATCCCGCCACGCACCACCTCGCCTGGGCGGCCTGGCAATGCGATAATCCCAGTTGCTCCGGCCGCAAGGCGGATGGCAAGCCGCAATTATTTCCGTGGCCCAATCCCCTTCTCTACATCAAAGACGATGGCACGATCGCGATCCGGCAGCCCATTACGGAAGCGGAACTGCTCCAAGCGGACGAAAACCGCGACGTGCGATGTCCGGCGTGCCTGAAGATTCGCAATCTTGCCGCCGAAACGCCCGAGCAGCGGCAGCAATATCGGAGTTGGTGCCGGTTGCACATTTTGCCGCAAGCGGCGGAGCAGCGGAAGGCACTGGAGGCCGAGTATCGCCGTTTACAGGGCAATCAATAGTTCACGCAGCATTATTTCACGCAGCGCGTGGCTGCTCTTTCGAAATGGCATCATGAAAAGCACCTCGCAGAGCACCACTCGACGCACCCTCCGACCCTGCATTCTGATTCTGCTCCCCACGACCTTATGGTTTACTTCAGTTCTGCTGACGCGGCTTGGCGCGGCAGATGATATGCCCGCTGCGGCGGCAGCCGATGGCGCCGATTGGAAGCATTCCGGCTCGCTTTTCGTGCTGACCACGCCCGAGGGGGCCAACCTGCCGGCGTCCGCCGCGGAAGAGGGTTACCCGTTGCTGGTGCGGCTGCATAAGGACTTTTTCGACTTCAGCCAGGCGCAAGCTCATGGCGAAGACATTCGCTTTTTCACCACCGACGGCACGCCGCTGGCGTATCAGATCGACGAGTGGGACGCGGCGCGCGGAGTCGCCAGCATTTGGGTGCGCCTGCCGAAGATCCAAGGCAACGCGCGGCAAGAGCTGCGTCTGCGTTGGGGCCGGCCCGACGCAAAAAGCGAATCCAACGGCGCGGCCGTGTTCAACGAGTCGAACGGATACCTCGGTGTCTGGCACATGAACTCCCCGGTGCGGGACGACGCCGGCACGCTGGAGACGAAAGACACCGGCACGACGGCGGCTGAGGGCATGATCGGCCCCGCCCGGCACTTGGCCGGAGGGCAGGGACTATTCGGTGGCGAGAAGATTGCCAATTATCCGACCGGCGCCGCGTCGCATTCCTCCGAAGCCTGGTTCCGGCCGGAGCGGCCCAACAGCACGATCCTGGCCTGGGGGAACGAGCAAGGGCAGGGCAAGGTGGTGATGCACTATCGCAGCCCGCCGCATGTCTCGATGGACTGCTACTTCTCCGGCGGCAATGTCGAAGGGGCCAGCACGGTTCCCATCGCGCAATGGGTGCATGTGATGCACACGTATCAAAAAGGTGAGGCCCGCATCTATGTCAATGGCGTGCTGGACGGCACCGCGAAAGCCGCCGGGCCACCGCTGAACATCCGCAGCCCCGCCAAGCTGTGGATCGGAGGGTGGTACAACAACTACGACTTTGTGGGCGACATCGACGAGGTGCGCATCTCCAAAGTGACCCGTTCCGCCGATTGGGCGAAGCTGCAATTTGAAAACCAAAAGCCGCAGCAAACCTTGGTGGGCCCCGTGGTGCAGCCGGGGGGCGAGTTTTCCGTCTCGCCGGCCGAAGCGACGGTGCAGGAGGGTAAAAGCGTTGCGCTCAACGCACAAGCCGGCGGTGCGCAGAAAATCTATTGGACGCTCAAGGACGGGGATCGGGAAACCCTGCTGGCCACGGATCGCTTCCACCTGACGTTTGACGCCGGACGCGTGGCGCACGATAAGACCGTCACGCTGCAGCTCAAGGCGGTCAATGCAAATGAAGTGAAAACGAAGGACATCGCGATCACGATCAAGGAGGACATCCCGGAGCCAGTGTTCACCCTCAGCGCGCCGGCCACTTGGGACGGGCGATCGACGATCGAAATCGTGCCCCGCCTCGCTAATCTCAAAGAACTGCAGGCGAAAGGGGTGGCGGACTTCAGCACCACCTGGAGCATCGCCGATTTCGCGGTCACGAGGGAAGTCGCGCCGGACAAGCTGATTCTCACGCGTGCCCATCATAGCGGCAAGCTGCTCGTCACGGCGACGCTCAACAACGGCGGCCAGCCGACGACGCAAACGGCCGAGATCGTCGTCACGCAGCCGGAGCATGACGCGTGGATTGGGGCGACGCCAGGCAAGGACGAGCAACCGCGGGAGAATCAGTTTTATGCCCGCGATGATAAGAATGAAGGGACGCTGGTTTACAACGGCACATTCAATGAAGCGGCGAACGAAGCGGAATCTAAGGCAGCCGATTCCGTTTTTCTGCGGCTGTATGCCGGCGAGGAGTTGGTGAAGGAAGCGGTCAGCCGGCTCGCGGCGGACAAGTCGTACGCCTTTTCCTTTAAGCTCAAGCCGGGTTTGATCAAATACAAGGTGCTCTTCGGTGCCAAAACGGGCGATCGCGAAAAGGTGCTGCGCACGGTGGGCAATCTGGTGTGCGGCGATGCTTATTTGATCGACGGCCAATCGAACGCCGAAGCAGTGGCCTGGGGCAACGAGGACTACCCGTACACCAACGAATGGATTCGCACCTTCGGCAGTGCCAACGGCGGCTCCGGCGAAGCGCGGCTTAAACAGTGGGGTAACGCGGTGGCGCGTGGTCCCGGGGGCAAGTTGCAGGTGGGCTATTGGGGCCTGGAACTGGCCCGCCGGTTGATGGAGAAACACAAAATGCCCATCTGCGTCATCAACGGCGCGGTCGGCGGCACGCGCATCGACCAGCATCAGCGCAATCCGGCCGATCCCACCGACGTGGCCACGATCTACGGCCGGCTGCTGTGGCGCGTGCAACAGGCCTGCCTGACGCACGGCATCCGCGGCGTCCTGTGGCACCAGGGAGAAAACGACCAGGGTTCCGACGGCCCCACAGGCGGCTACGGTTGGGAGAACTATCGCCAATTCTTCATCGACATGGCGGCCGACTGGAAGCGCGATTACCCGAACATCCAGCATTACTATGTGTTCCAGATCTGGCCCAAGTCGTGCTCAATGGGCATTCGCGGCTCGGACAATCGCCTCCGCGAAGTGCAGCGGACGCTGCCCACGGCGTTCTCAAGATTAAGCGTGATGTCGACGCTGGGGGTACAACCTCCCGGCGAGTGCCATTACCCGCCGGCCGGCTACGCGGAGATCGCCCGGCTGATTTGCCCGCTCGTCGAGCGCGACAACTATGGCCAGCAGTTCACCGCGTCGATTACACCCCCCAACCTCGTCCGCGCCCATTACGCGAATGAGCAGCGGGACGAGGTCGCCCTGGAGTTCGATCAGCCGGTGCGGTGGGACAATGCCCTGGCGAGCCAGTTTTACTTTGACGGGGCGAAGGGGCTGGCCACGTCCGGATCCGTGCAGGGGAATATCCTCACGCTCAAACTGGCCGCCGCGACAGGTGCGAAGCGGGTCACTTATCTCGACAGCAAAGAGTGGAGCCCGCGCAACCTGCTGCGTGGAGAGAACGGCATCGCGGCGCTGACGTTCTGCGAGGTGCCGATTCTGCCGTCGAAGCCGTGACCCAATCCATAGCCCCGGGCTCCGCCCGGGGGTTGCACCACCAACCAGCCCCACCTAATGAACTGCTCACTAGCCCGACGCGCAAGTTTTGATGTTGCGCTATTTTTGGACAATAATGTTTGGATTTCCCGAGAAAAACGCGAGTCATTCAACCCATGCACCATTTTCCAGTGCTTTGTTTTTGATGAAATTCGCGTTTGCTTCGGGAAATAGTGCGACAAAATAGCGCAACATCCAAACGCGCAAGCGAGGGGGCGCAGTTTTCCGTCCCTCACTTGCGCGTCGGGGTAGTGAGCGGTTTCGCTATGCGTGCCAAACTCGCCGGGGAAACGTATTACCCTCCCCCAGCCCCTCTCTGAAACGGAGGGGAACTACAACTTCCGAAACACCAGATGCGTGACGTTCATGTTCCGCGCGCTCGGCTCCGGACTCGCCGCCTGCAAGCGGAGAATGCCGTCGCGGACTTCCACCTGCCGCGTGATCGTGTCGTTCTTCCAGTCCTGATCCGCTGGGCTTTGCGCCAACTTGAAGTCCACGCCGCTGACGCGCAGCGCACCCTGGTTGTCCTTACTCGCTTGGACCCCCAGCGTGACTTCGTAGTGGCCATTTTCCACCGCCGCCTGCCACTGGGCAGCGCCACGGATGGTGGCGACCGTGTCCAGCTCCGGCGAGTCGTACTTTTTCAGCCGGCTCATGGCGTGGTATTCGTCGGTCCAGCCGTAGGCATATCCACTGTCATGCACGGCCGCCAGCTCGCCCGTGTCGATCCAAAAGCCTGCCGGGTTTGGCCCGCCGTCGAGCGGCTGAAAGTTCACCTTGGCGGCGGTGGCCCGTTGCGGCGGCCGGAGTTTTTCGTAGCGGCGCTCGACGCACAGGCTCAGAGGAGATCCGGGCGTGCGTCCCTGGGCTCGCGCTCGTACCCAGGCCGTGTCGGACAAGGTAATTGGCCCGCGATATTTTGCCGACTTGGCTGTCGGATCGCTGCCGTCGGTCGTATAGAACACGTCGCCCCCCAGCGGGGCGTCGATGGAAACTTGCAGCTTGTCGAGAAAGCGATTCCGGGCGAGCTGGAACTCGGGCGTGTCGGTGCGCGGCATCAGTCCCATCGACACCCGCAGGCCGCCGCCGCAACTGCACCCGCCCCCTCCTTCGGGCGCGAGGAACATGCCGCTGCCCGGCACCATGCTCAGCCAGCAATCGGGGCGCACCTGGGCGAGCATCGTCGACGGTTCGTTCCCCACCACCGGCCACATGCTGATATCGCCGGCGCGGTAAAACAGCGCGAACGTCGAGGCGCAGGCTGTGCCACAATTGCCGCGAGGGCAGTTTTGCAACCGCTCACCCGTCTTCAAGTCCACCACGGTTGTGCAGAGAATGATCTTGTTGCCGACGATCACCGGCCGCTGCGTGGCGCCGCCGTGCCCTTCGCCATCCAGCTTCACATCGGCCGACCAGCGCTTGTCGCCATTTTTCGCGTCGAAGGCGAACACCTTGTACGGCTGGCTACAACCGACGGTCACCAGGGTGCCGTTCGCGTAGGCCTGATAAAACGCGGTCATGCCGCAATCGCCGACAAACGGCCGCTCCCAAAGAACCTTGCCCGTTTGTACGTCCAGGGCGACATGTGACATGTTGGGGACCGAGCCGTACAACCGGCCCCACTGGTCGGCCAGTATCGAGGTCACCAACGACTCGTCGCGCACCTCGACAAAATACATTCGCCCATCTCCGATCGTCAGCGAAGAGTTGACCACCAGCCCTTTGACATACGACCATCTCTTCTTGCCCGTCTCTTTGTCGAGCGCGAACAGGCCCATGCTGCAAACCTTGCCCGTCTTGGGGCCGATCCGCTGATCGAACCAGCTATCCGATCCCCAATGCTCGTGATAGTGCGAGACCTCGCGAGCCGTCGAGCCGATGAGCAAATCGCCCGAGAGAGCCACATGACTCCAGGTGGGATCGACCGCTCGGCCGGAGTCGTCCACGAAATCGAACATCCGCACGACTTTTCCAGTGCTGGCGTCGATCTTCCAGCATTGCTTTTCGTGAATCAGGTAGACGTAGTCGTCGTCGGCGCAGTAGTTGCCGCCGTCGCGCGGCATGTTGTAGCGGTTCAAGCCAGGGACCTCGAGCGACCACAGCACGACGCCGTTAAACGCATCCAGCGCCGTCAGCCGACCCATCCCCTGGCAGAACAGCCGGCCGTTGCTCACCAGCGGCGCGGGTTTGCGCACCATGCGGTCGGCCTGATGCCGTGGACCGGGGCGCCCCAACCACTGAATCGACAGATCCGCCATCGAGGTCGCCCCTTGGAGCGACTCGTCTCCGAACGCCGCGTTGGAGGGGCTGCCGTATTGGTGCGTCCACTCTCCCGCCCCGGGCAGCGGTTCTGAACGGCGGATGGTGGCCCACAGGCCGCCATCGGTCGAGACACGCTTCTCGAACGATGCCCGCGCCAGCCAGGCGTTGAGTCGCTCGCTGGCGGGGCTCGTCTCAGTGCTGTTTACATTCGGCCGTCCAAGCACCGCTATGCCTCCCAGCGGTCGCAGGATGCGGCAGATCTCCTCCGCGCGGCCAGGGAGTTGCCCGGAGGCGGCGAACGCTTGTGAAACGATCAGATTGGCGCAACCGCTGGGGAGCGTTTCGATCTCGTCGTAGCTGCGTACCTGCTGAACCGACACGCGGACGCCGTAACGGCCGGTCTTTTGCAGAGCCGCACGGGCCATCGCCACCTGGGCCGGGTCAGTCTCCAGGCCAATCACGCAAAGGTTCGTGCGGCGGGCGATCTCCAGGGCCAACCGCCCGTCGCCGCAGCCGATCACAAAGCACATTCCTCGATCCGCTACCCGTTCGCGCACAACGCGGTCCGCCACGCGGACACAGGCTTGGGTCAGTGCGTCCTGAGCATAAGGGCTCGCGACGCCATCAAAACCGGGCGACGTGTAATTGAAAAACGACTCGACGATCTGCGGCTCGGCGATGCCGGGCTGGCCGTCGGTCAGCGTTCTCACTTGCAGGCGGTAGTTCGCCGTGGGGCGGAGGTGGTCGAGCCGTACTTCGTGGACCCGCTTTGGCCTGGCGTCGTGGTACAGCCGCCCCTCTTCGCCGATTTCGAGAATCGTCGCCGAAGGTTTTTCCGTCGTCCAGCGAACGATGGCCACGCTGGGTTCGGTGAACTGAATGTACGGCCCGGCGGCGAGTTGAATGGGAATCGGCTTTTTCTTGGGGAGTTCAAACCCGTCGGGCGCGGGAGCCGCGGCCGCATATGGATCGGCCGCTGGCTTGGCCCCGGCGCGGAAGCAATAGATCAGCCCGTCGGTGGTGCTGGCGTACAGCGCGCCGTTGGCGACGGCCAGCCCTTCCACCTGCCCCCAGGCGGTTTCGCGCCACAGTTCCTTGCCGTCAGTGGCGTCGTAGGCCCGCACCTCGTCTGTGCCGCCGACGAACACAATTCCCCCAGCCACGATCCCAGCGCAGCAATGGCCGCGGACGTTCCACAGCGGCTTCCAATCCTTTCGCAGAAACGCGGTCCCCGCGCCGTCGGCAAACAGGTAGGCTTTGTCGCCGTAGTAGCAAGCTTCAAACCGGCCCACGTGGGCACGGCACACCGTGGGGTTCTCCAGATCGGTGTCGCTGGCGACCGGCACGCCGGTGCTCGATCCGCTGGCCAGGTGGCCGCCGGAAAGCATGGCAAAGCAACCCGCGCTGCCATTGAATCGATAACCAAAGCCAGGAATCTGAAACAACTGCGCGGGGTTCCTCCCCTGCGGCGCGACCAGCAGCTTGTCATTGAGCGCCATCATCCCCATGAACGTCCGCCCCGCAGGGGTCTGATGCACGTCGCGCTCCGGCCCCTCGGGCTTGCCCGTTTGAGCATCGAGCGCACAGAGGTACGATTCACTCCCCGGAATCAGCGACGCGGCAAAGTACGCCGTGCCCGCCTGAATCGAGACGCCAGTGCGAACAGGCCAGCGCGAGATCAGCCGGCCGTCGTTGAGCACCTTGCACCGCCCCGCGGTGGGGCTGAACCGCCACACCAGCCGGCCGTCATCAGCGGACACGCAATAGGCGTAGCCATCGTCGGATCCAAAATACAGCTTGCCCCGATAGAAGCTGGGGGGAAGTCGAACAGGCCCGCCGGCGGTAAATATCCAACGCTCCTTGCCCGTAGACGCGTCCAGGCAATGCAGTGCGTCGTCGGCCGAGGAGCCGTAGTAAACAAACTGCCCGACCACGATCGGATGAAACACGGAATCGAACCGCGTGTCGTCACCGAGCAGCGGGATCTCGCGGTAGCCGTCTCCCTTGGCGGGTCCATACAGCGCCTTGCGCGGCGGCTGCGTTGCCAGATGAATCCAGGCGGGCCGCAACTCGGCGGCGGCAAGCCGCTCGGCCGTGGTGGCGGTCCGACCGTTGTCGTGTCGATAGACGGGCCAATCCTCAGCCCGCGCGATCGACGACATCAGCAGCAAAGCACCCGCACAGACGCACAGCCTCGCGAGTCGGGATGGACTTTTGAAGCGGCAGCCTTTCGTAGGCGCGTGTGGCGGGAATCGAGCGGGAGTGACGGAGCATCGAGAATGTTGCATGAGCACCAGGGCCAACTTCGTGGCAACAGCCGAATCGAGTTGACCTTGCCGAAGACCAATTCGACGGACGTTCTTAGAACAGCGTGTAAATAAACGGCGCTGCCGCGGTGCCGCTGAACCAGACCAAGGCAATGACCGAGAGGAGCACGACCACGATCGGAGTGATCCACCACTTCTTGTTGTAGCGGAGGAAGTCCCAGAACTCGCGGACCAAACCGGGCTGGGGCTGATCGGCCAGATCGGCGAATCCCCCTTTTTCCCCAGACTGAGCTTTTTTCTCTGCGGTCATGACAGCACCTTGGCGTCTAGGGCGAAATCAATTTGGCAGCGGATGGGAGCCACGATTACCTGGGAGCCACTACGATTTCAGTATAATCCTTAGGGCAATCCTGGAATATGACCAGGGCGAGTTTTCTGTCCGCACGATGACTCGAATCGTACATGCCCTCTAAAACTGCCGGAAGTAGCGCGACGGCTCGATTTCACGATCCCGGGGCAGCCAATAGGTCTTGGCATCCGGCTGCGGCTTGCGGCGGAGCGGATCGTATCCGAACAGCCGCAGGACCAGCCCGCACGGCGTAAGAACGAGGTAAAAGATGGCAACCAGGACCACGGTCGACACGACCAACCCGATCGGCGAGACCGCGTACATCCAGCCCAAGTAGATGTAGCGCCGCCAAGCCGGCACGGCGGCAAAGACGACCGTGATCGCGGCGGCCCCTCCCCAGATCGCATACGCCGTGTGGTAAGCCGCATGCCGCCAAATCAACAAGCCTCCCACCGCTGCGGCAAAGATCGGCAGCAGCAAGCCAAACCAAAATAGGTCGCGGCGCGTCGGATTCTTGTTGATGCGGACGAGGCTCATGAAACGGTTGCTCGCAACGAGAGGCTAATCCAATTTAAATTCCGCCAGGTATTTGCCGCTGTCATTTTCCGTCGCATGGGGCTGGTCGGGCTTGAGCAGCACAAACCGCTCCAGCACCAGAGCGTCCATGTTAGTGGCCATGAAGCAACGATAGGCATGGTCGGGTGTGCAAACGATCGGTTCGCCGCGCACGTTGAAGCTGGTGTTGATGATCAGCGGGCAGCCCGTCTTCTGGCGGAACTGCTCAATCAGGCTGTGATACCGGCCGTGCCGTTGGGCATCCACCGTTTGAATGCGTGCCGAATAATCGACGTGCGTGATCGCCGGCACCTCGCTGCGGCAGGTCTTGAGCTTGTCGATGCCCATTCGAGTTTGATCCTCGCCATTGACCGCCCTGCGCTTGGCTTCGCGCACCGGCGCCACCAGCAGCATGTAAGGGCTCTGCTGGCCGTGGCGCATTTCAAAATATTCATCGGTGAAGTCTTGCAGCACGGAGGGAGCGAACGGCCTGAACGATTCGCGAAACTTGATCTTCAGATTCATGATCGATTGCATCTTCGTGCTGCGAGCGTCGCCGAGGATGCTGCGACTTCCCAACGCCCGCGGGCCAAACTCCATTCGCCCCTGGCACCAGCCGACCACTTTTTCCTGCACAATCAGGTCGCTGACGCAGTCGCACAACGTCGCGTCATCGGGCAATTCGCGGTACACCGCGCCGACTGAGTCGAGAAACGTGCGGATCTCCTGGTCGGTGGCCCGCGGACCCAGCAACGATCCCCCTTGGATGTCAAGCTGCGCCGAGTCGCGCGGATTGCCCAGCAACTGATACCAGATCAGCAGCGCCACACCCAAGGCGCCGCCGGCGTCTCCCGCCGCGGGTTGGATCCACAAGTCGTCAAAGGGGCCGTCGCGCAAGATTCTTCCGTTGCCGACGCAGTTTAGCGCCACCCCACCGGCCAGGCACAGATTCTTCATCCCCGTTTGGGCATGAACGTGCCGCGCAGTGCGCAGCATGATCTCTTCGGTGACCTGCTGGATGGAGGCGCCGATGTCCATGTCCTGCTGCGTTAGCGGAGACTCCGGTTTTCGCGGTGGCCGGCCGAACAGGCGGTCGAACTTGCGCGAGGTCATCGTCAGCCCGGCACAATAGTCGAAATACGACATGTCGAGGCGGAAGGAACCGTCCTCCTTCAAGTCAACGAGATGCTCCAGAATGAGATCGACGTATTTCGGTTCGCCATAAGGGGCCAGGCCCATCAACTTGTACTCGCCGGAGTTGACCCGAAAGCCGGTGAAGTAGGTGAACGCGGAGTACAGCAGTCCCAGCGAATGGGGGAAGTGCTGCTCGTGCGTCAGCACGATTCGATTGCCGCGGCCGTAGCCGAACGAGCTGGTGGCCCATTCGCCGATGCCGTCGAGCGTGAGAATTGCGGCCTCCTCAAACGGCGACGGAAAAAACGCGCTGGCGGCGTGCGATTCATGATGTTCGGCAAAGACGCACTTTTTGCGGTAGGCGCCCCCCAGCCCTTGGCGAATTTCGCGCGGCAAGTGCAGCTTCTCGCGCAGCCACAGCGGCATGGCCATCATGAACGACCGCAGGCCCGCGGGGGCGTAGGCCAGGTACGTTTCCAGCAGCCGTTCGAACTTCAGCAGTGGCTTGTCGTAAAAGCCGACGTAGTCCACTTCGGTTGGCTTCAGGCCAGCTTCGCGCAGGCAGTATTCTACGGCCCGCTGCGGAAAGGCGGGATCGTGCTTCTTGCGAGTGAAGCGCTCTTCCTGCGCCGCCGCCACGATCTGGCCGTCCACGATCAGCGCGGCTGCTGAATCGTGATAAAAAGCGGAGATACCCAGAATCGAGACCATGGCATCCAGCCGGTGGAGGGATGGCGGAAATGTGCGGATCCGCACCACTCTATTTTAGCACAGCAATTGGCCCGCAATTCCCCGGCCGATAGGGGTCAGATGTACAGATATAACGATTGGGCTGAGACGAGGAACGCCGGGAACGCACTATTTGCCAGTGCTGCGCACAACCTTCAGCAACTCTCCGTCGCCGGCGGGAAGCGTGAGCTTCACGACGCCGTGGTCACCATCTTTCGCGATCGCCAGATCGATCCACTTGCCGCTCGTTCGGTCCATGCGCTGCGCGGCGGTCACCTCGGGTTTGAATTTCAACGTCGCCTCGTGGGTTGCCGTGGCATCGTAGTTCACCGGCATTAAATAGTCGCCGCCGTCCTCGTGCTTGAACACGCCGACGAGCACCTGCGGACCCCCGATATCAACCCACGAGTCGGCCGGCGCCTTTTTGCCCCCCAGCGGCATCGGATCGGTGTGGTAGACATCGACGCTATTGAGCTTCACCAGCACGGGGCTCATGGTGCGGATTTCTTTGGCAATCACGATCAGGGGCTCGGCATAGCCCAGCACCGACTGCACGAGCTGCCCATTCTCCAGGATCGGCTCCCCCTTGTCGTTCTTCTTGACCCCAAAGTGATAGCAGGGGGAGTAGTGAAAACCTTTCGCGCCGTAGGCCAGGGTGGTGTAATGCTCCTGCCGCATTTGCGGCGCCGTCGATCGCGCGTCGGTACAGCGCACAAGCGGAATATCGTGCTTCGCCGCCAGGTCGCGAAACATCCCCAGGTAGAGCAGATTCCGCTCCGGCTTTTGCTCGGACCGCCATTGGTATTGGTAGTACGAAAGCATGTTGGGCTTCACCTGCTCAACGAACGCGGGAAACTGGTTCCACAGCGCGCGGTTGATGAACATGGTGGGATGGTTCGGGTCCGCCTTTTCAAACGCCCTGGTGGTGTTCGCGAAGCCGGGGAACGATTTGGGGCGGCGGCGGTCGGAGATGAAGTAGCAGAACACGGCCTTATCGTCCTTGAGCTTCGGCGCGGCGGCCAGCATCTGGCCGATGTCCCCTCCCAGCCGGGCGTAAATCCCGTTGCGGCGGCAACAGTCAAGCATGTCCATCTGGCATTCAACGCTGTTAAATCCGTTCTTCTTGATGTACTGCGCGACCTGGTCCTGCTGGGCCGGATCCTTGGGCCAGTCGGGAACTGTGACCATCATGATCTCGGGAAAGCGATATTTGACCGCGGGCGGAGCGGCGTCCTTCGCGGCCTCTTTCGCGGCCCCCTCGCCGGCCGGCGCTCCCCAGGTGGTGTTGCACAGGGCCGTGGCAATCTGACAGGCCACGGCCAACGCCAATAGAAAGCCAATTCTCGCACGGATCATGGGAACCATCCTTTGGTGAAATGCCGGCTATCGCTGGTAAATGGGCAACTGGCGGTACGAGACCGCCAGGGCGAGCGTGTACATCGCGGTGGGGTAGACTTCGCCCTTGCCTTCCTGGAACCATGCACCGTTGTTGTGTTGCCGGGCGAGCAGGAACTTGTACATCGTTTCCGCAAACTTCTCCCAATGGGCATCCCCCATCTGAAACATTGCCTGGGCGGAATAGTACGTGGCGTATTCGATGTGCCCGCCGGAAGCCTCTTGAGAGAAAAGGTCGGTCGGGTGCAGCGACTTGAGAATATGATCGGCCAGCGTGCGGTTGATGTCCTTCTCTTCACGTCCGCTCAATTTGCGGCACAGCAAGGCCGCGGCGGATAGTTGCACGGTGCGCGGCGTGCGGACCATGTATCCCCGCCGGGCGTACCAGTAGTCTCCCTTGGCCGCGTAACGCACCGTCCCCTGCGGATCGCGGCAGCGATCGACGTAGGCCAAGGCATTGTTGATGGCCGACGTGGGTACCGGCGCGCCGTTGAGGCGCGCCGACCGCAGCGCCATGATGCACCAGCCGGTGACGGACATGTCGCTGTCCTTGCTATCGGGCTCGTAGCGCCAGCCGCCGTTGTCGACAACGTCGGTCTTCGGCGCGTTCTGGGCGTCGATGATCACCTTCAACGCTCGCGGCAGCACATGATCGATCCGCTGCTGGCGGTCTGAGTCGACCATGCCTGAGACTTCGGAGAGAAACAGCGTAGCGATGCTGTGCTCATACATCTTGCCGCCGCGCATGCCGAGATAGCCGTTCTTCGTCGGCGTGGAAAGGATATAGTCGATGCACCGATTGATCACCTCTCCATACGGCGGCGCGCCGGGCCGATAACCTTTGGCCAGAAACGCCATGCCCACTAAACCCGTCACGGCGTTCGTCTGCCCGTTCCAATCAGCAAACGAGCCGTCGTGAGCCGGATTGTCCGCCTGGCTGCGGGCCAGATACATCAGCGCCAAATCCACGGATCGGTCGACCGCCTTGTGATACGGCCGCAGCGCCGGGGACTCTTCGTCCGCACGAGCCACACTGCCAGCGATGAGACCAACGGCCAGGATTACGGCCGTGCCCACGGCGCGGCACGCGTTGGACCATCGGATTTGAGATACCGCACTCATTGAAACCTGCTTTCGATGTGCCGGAGGCCGTGGCTTGCGCGGCGGGCGAATCCGTGTCGTGCGAAACAGAGCGGGATCGTCAGGTTGGATGCATTGCCCGGAGGGAGTGAGGCGCGTGGGTTGGGCCGTCCCACGAGGTAGTGGCTTGTCGCAGTAATGTCTATTACTAATTGTCGTTAGATTGGCCGCCACGTCAAATCGGCCCGGCTGTGCGGAGGGCCGCGGGGCCTATCGTCGAGAGGCCGCGGAATCTTTCGCATCCGGCGCGAGAATGGCCGAAAATTGGGTTGTTCGTGCTTTAGCACGCCTCGGTGGCCGCGATCTGCGTTTTGGGCTTCAGTGTAGGCCAGTGTTGGGGCGGTCCA
>JAIOQB010000134.1 GCA_021413585.1 Planctomycetia bacterium | reverse complement strand
CACGGCAAGCTATGTTGAAAGCCAGTGCGTGGGCTGGCCGAAAGCACCGCGCAGACTGGGTGGCGGTTATTCGGCCCGACCGTGGTGATTGCCGTGCTTCAATTCCAATGCCCTCATTGCAGCGGCATCTTTCAAATCGATTCGCAGGCCGCCGGTCAGCAGGTGGCCTGCCCGCTGTGCCAGGGAGTGGTGGCGATCGGTCAGGTGGACGGGCCGGCCGAGCCGCCCGTGGCGTTCGAGCCGCCCCCCGTGATGGCTCCCGCGGTGCCCAATGTGGCGGTGGTCCGCGAACCGGGCGTGCAGCAGCTTGCCTGCCCCTGGTGCAACGGCTCGTTTCAAGTGACCGCCGACATGGTCGGCCAGCAGGTGGCTTGCCCGCACTGCAATGAATCTGTGAGCGTACCGGTGGCAGAAGCGGGACCCTTTGATCCACCGCCCGTGGTTGAACACGCAGAACCTGCGCCTCCGCCGGCAGCAGAGGCGATTGCTGCGGGCCAGCCAACGGCAGTGAGTACCGATCCGATGGCGCCCGCGTCGATCGCCGCGACGGCCGATATTCACGCGGTGGCGACAACCGCCGCCGCCACGGCGGTGTTAGCGCCCGAGCAGTCCACTCGCAAGATCGTGGTGGGCGACAAAGTCGTGGAGATCCGGCGTCTGACGCCCGAGCAGCGTGCCCGCCGCCGCTTCACGCGCAATCTGGTGATGATCGGCATCTGCGTGGTGATCATGATCTGCACCCTGGCGTTCATCCAGCATCGCCAACAAGCCGCGGCCCCGCCGCCGACGGACGGCGAGCAGGCAGATCCGATGAAGCCGGAACCGCCCGCGAAAAAGTAGCTTGGCTACTCGTTCAGGTGAGACTCGCTCAACTGCCGGCCGAGGTGATAGATCTCTTCGGCGTCGAGCATCAGTTCGTGCGACGTGAACAGGCGGCGGACGGCCGCTTTGTGGATTTTCATCTTCGATCCGCCGACCCCGATGGCGCCGTACGTTGTCACGCCGTCGCGATCTTTGGCGCGGTCGGTCACCTTGATGCCGGCAATCCCCGCGGGCGGCACCGCGTTTAAGTCGATCGCCACGCTCAGGTCCGGCGCCGCGGCGAGAGCTTCGGCCGGCACCAGTTCTTTCCCCGCCGCGCCGGCGGCGATGAGCAGTTGCACGCCGTCGAGCGCCGCCGCCAATTGTTCGCGGGTGTTGATCTCTAACGGCTGTAGCTTCGCCCCTTCAACCTGGGCCGCCACGGCCGCACAGGTGGCTTCGCTCCGCGCCAGGGTACGCGACCCCACCCGCACTTCAGCCCCTTCGCGGGCCAGCAGCCGCACGACGCGGGAGCCGACCGGCCCCGTGGCCGCGAGGACCAGCGCTTGGCAGCCAGCGAGCGGCAAATGGCCGCCAGCCGCCAGCACGGCCGCCACCGCGGTGGTGTTCGAACCGTTGGAGTCGATCATCACCGATACCCGCACCGGGCCGAAAAAGCTGGCCTCCACGGCCGAGAGCAGTCGCTCGCCGGCCGCCACGTCGGAGCCGCCGATGAAGATGGCGGTGTGCTTGAGATCCTCGGGCCCGCGCGTGAACATCGCGCCGTGAACCAGATCGAGCACCGCCTCGGGCCCGACACCCGCGTGCCGCAGCAGGTGATCGACCCCTGCGTCAACCGCCACCACCGCGTCAAAAACGCTAGGCTGCGGATCGGTGTCGAGATGAATCAGGATCTTTGGTCTGTCCATGGCGATGAATCGCTCAAGCAGAAATAAAACGAGCCCCGGGGTTTATCCCCGGGGAAAAACACGGAGGCACAGGGAGAAGCTCAAAATCCCAATGACCAAATTCCAATCTCCAATAAATCGTGCGTAGTTCGACTATTGGTTATTGGAATTTGGTCATTGGTCATTCACGTTCCCAACCGTGCCTCCGTGCTGAATATCTCCAGCCGTATGTTCCGCTCGTTAGAACCCGCGGAACGGATGCGCCGCCTTGTCCTTGCCTGCGATCATCTCGTCGGCGGTCGGCTTGCCGGCCATGGCGCTCTTGATGGCGTCCACGGTGGCCTGGTAGTTGAAATCAAAGATCTTCTTGTTGTCTTCC
>JAIOQB010000133.1 GCA_021413585.1 Planctomycetia bacterium | reverse complement strand
CCGACTTGATGATCGTGATGTCGTCCGCGATCTGCTGCGTGTACGGTAGCAGATCGCTGATCCAGGTTTGTCGCTCGCCGCATTGTTTCAGCGGCCACAGCGGCGCCACCACCGGGAAATGCTGCTGCCCGGAGGTCATGCCGGTGACGCGCTGCGTCCCCTTGATTGACGCGGGCAAGTCCGTGCCGTGCAGCTTCCGCATGATCGGCTTGTAGTCGAACAAGTCAACGTGCGACGGCCCTTCCGCCTGGAACAAGTACACCACGCGCTTCGCCTTGGGAGCAAAATGCGGCAGCTCCGGCAGTCCCTTGGCCGCCGCCAGCGACGGGCCGCCCGCGGCTTGCGCGCCGGTTGCCCCGCCCAGCAAATCGTCCGCCAGCAGTGAGGCCAGCGCGGCGCGGCCGACGCCCTGCGCGGCCCCGCAGAACAGGCTGCGCCGGGTCATTTGCCGTTGCACGTCGAGTAGGGGGTCCATGGTCAGCCTCTCGTAATCGTTTCGCTCAGATTCAAAATCAACGACGCCACCGACGTCCACGCCGCATGCGTGGCGGAGTCCAGGGCTGCGTCGCGGGCCGATTCCCCTACGCTTAGGATCTGTTCGGCCTGCCCGCGATCGCGCTGATAATTCGCCAGCTCGCGCTCATAGGCACCCAGCAAAATCGCCGTCTCGGGCGACGTCGGCGTGCGGCCGTTGACCAGTTCGAAGGCGAAGGCGATCTTGCCCCGCGCGTCGGCCGGGCCCTCGGTCAGCATCCGCTGTGCCAGGACACGGCTCGCTTCAACATATTGCGGGTCGTTGAGCAACACCAAGGCTTGCAGTGGCGTGTTCGTCGTAGCGCGGCGGGCGGTGCAGATTTCGCGGTTCGGCGCGTCGAACGTGAACATCGTCGGCGGCGGCACGGTGCGCTTCCAATAGGTGTACATGCTGCGGCGGTACAAACCCTCGCCATGGTCGCCGACGAACACCTGCGACGTCGCGGGCGAACTGCCAAAGTGGCTCACTTCTTTCCACAGCCCTGCCGGCTGATACGGAAATACGCTCGGCCCGCCGATCCGATCGACCAGCAGCCCGCTGGCTTGCAGCGCCATGTCGCGAATGAACTCCGCCTGCAGGCGAAACCGCGGCCCGCGGGCGAGCAGCCGATTCTCCGGATCGCGGGCCAGCGCCTCGGGCGTGATCCGCGACGACTGGCGGTACGTGGCCGAGGTGACCAGTCGGCGGATCATCTCTTTCTGGTTCCAGCCGCCGCGAACAAACTCGGTGGCCAGGTAATCGAGCAATTCTGGATGAGTGGGGGGATCCCCCTGGCTGCCAAAGTCGGCCGGCGTGGCGACGATCCCGCGGCCAAAAAGCATCTGCCACAACCGATTGACCGCCACGCGGGCGGTGAGCGGATGATCGGGCTGCACCAGCCAGCGGGCCAAACCCAGCCGATTGTGCGGCGCGTTGGCAGGCAGCGGCGGCAGGACGGCGGGGACGCCCGGCTCGTTGATCTTTTCCGTCGGCTGATCGTATTGCCCGCGATTGAGCACGAATGTTTGGCGGGGACTGCGCGAAACGTCCATCACGAGCGCATCGTAGGGCTTCGTCAGGCTGTCCAGGCGTTCCTTGAGCGCGGAGAGTTGCCAGCGGACAAAACGAAATTGCGGTGCGGAGACGGCGAAGTAACCGCGGACCCGTTCGGCCTGATCGGCGCTGCGGGCGGAGGGAGCGACGCCGAGTAGCTGCTGCACGTCGGCCGGCACGTTGGTGCCGTCGTCGCTGCCATACATGGCGAACACGCGGAACTTGCCCGCCATCGGCCCCTGCCCGCCGCCGTGAAACGTCATCAGCAGCGTGACGTAGGGAGAGGTCGCGGTGTCCACCGGCTCGGCGAAGGTGAACGTAATGTGCTGCGGCTTGGTGTCGAAGGGATACGGAGACCAGCCATTGAAATACCGTTCGTCGAGGCAATCCGCCGGCGGATATTTGGGGTTCGAGGCGCTGGCGGTGACTTCCGCGATTGGCACCTCGCGGTACAGGTCGAGCTGGTCCGCCGGCAGTCCGGTGGAAGAGCAGGAGAAGCCGGTCATGATGAAGCTTCCCGGCACGTTCCCCTTGGTGCCGTAGCCGGTTCGACCTTCGGCGAACTTTCGATCGATGAGGAACTCGATCCGCAGACCGGTCATGCGGCCGCTGCCCTTTGGGGGCGCTGCTGTTTTGAGCGAAACGGACGCCGGGTTTCCATGGTTGCCGGCGACGTTGATCGTTCCGTCCGCGTCGATGCGAAATGCGTTCGTGCTATTGGGCGTGGTGACCTTAAGCACCTCCATCGGGTTGAGCACCAGGTCGCGGCCGCGCTGGGCGAGCCGTGCCCGCGTTGCTTCCTCCCATTGCGGCTGGCCGTCGCGCGCTTCATGCAGCGTTTGTTCCAGCTTCGTTATTTTGCGGCGGACCGCATCGATCTCCTGCTCGCTGGCCAGCACAGTGGTAATGTTGATCTTGGGGACCGCGTCGAAACCGCCGTCACCATCCAGGCCGCGGTCGCCTAGCGTGTTGAAATAGGCGAAGAACCGATAATAGTCGCGCTGCGAGATCGGGTCGTACTTGTGATCGTGGCATTGGGCGCAGCCCATCGTGAGCC
>JAIOQB010000132.1 GCA_021413585.1 Planctomycetia bacterium | reverse complement strand
GGCTGCGTTGCGACGAGTCTTTGAAGTTCATCACCGAAGCCGAGCACGTCCATTCGTCGAGCGACGAATACAGCCGCCAGTTCTGCGAGCTGAAGTGCCGGTTGGGGATGGATTCGGGGTATTGAGACGGGGCTGTCGGCTATCGGCTGTCAGCTATCGGCTTTTGTAGGGTGGGTCGCGGACCCACCGCTTCTTCAGGGCCGAATCTTGGTGGGTCTTCGACCCACTTCTGCGCTGCGTGAGCGGTACGGCGCTAGCCGCCGGTCTCACGGAAACGCCCGCCCCACGATGACCGGTGGCTAGCGGCAATCCGCTCACGCCACTATGCGGTTCCGCCCGGCAGTCGGTGCCTTCGCGCCCTTCGGGGAAGGGCGGCTAACACATGGCGATTCCTCGCCCGCTTTCCTCCCCCCCATCGAGCGTTTACACTCTCTGGTAGACTCAGGCTAACAGGGCGGGAAGCGGGGCAGCGTTCTACGGACGGAGAACAGGACTTGGCTCGGGGCGATTCTCCAGAAACTGAGCGGCAGACATCGAGTCCCTGCATGGGTGCCTGGGGCAACGCCCCAGCTTTTCCCATGGATCTGCACGCAAGTCTGGGGCGTTGCCCCAGGCACCCTTACATTTCTTCAAGCCTCCAAAACCATCCTCGTAATCTCCTCTGCCTGTTGCTCGCCTGCTTGATGCTCGTCGCGCTCCCCGGTTGCAGCGGCTGCAGCAATAGCCAAACGCCCGAGGAACTCGCCAAGCAGGAGCAAGCCGAAAAAGAGCGGCTCGAAAAGGAACGCCTCGAAAAGGAGAAGAAGAAAAAGGAGCAGCCGGTCGACGACTTCACCATCGGCGGCTTGATGGTCGAGCCGTACGAAACGCAGTTGTCCAGCCGGGCCGTGAAGCCGGGGCATTGGGTAGGCGTGTCGCAATCGATGCAGGCCAATCGGGTTGACTTCCAGGGGGACGTCAACTGGCAACTGGTCGACAGCAACGGCCAGCCGCAAACCATTCCGCGCGTTCCCACCTCGTACACGCTCCGCACCTCGCGACCGCTGTCGCTGGCGGTGCAAAAACCACCCGCCGCGAAGCAGATCGAAACGACGATCCTCATCCCCGCGGGCATTGCCGACGTCCGCTACGCGGGTCAACTCGACGCCTCCACGATGGGGCTGCGCTGGCCGCTGATGACGCAGCCGTTTCGGTTCCTGCCGCCGCATGAGTATTACCTGGTGGTGCTGGCCCACGAGCCGACGCGCTACAGCTTCCTCAAGCGTTGCGACGCGGTGGTGCCGCGCATCGGCGACGAATACACCACCCGGCTGGCGTACTACAACGTGCTGATGCCGCCGGAGAACAAGCCGGTGCCGCTGTCGCCCAACAGCCTCACTTGGACGAGCATCGCGTACCTGGTGTGGGACGACATGCTCCCCAGCCGGCTGACCGACAAGCAGCAGCAGGCCCTGGTCGAGTGGCTGCATTGGGGGGGCCAGTTGATCGTCAGCGGGCCGGAATCGCTCGATTCGCTCCGCGGCAGCTTTCTCGCTCCGTACTTGCCGGCCGAAGCGACGGGGACCGACACAGTGGACGCCGCGGCGCTGAAACTAATCAGCGAGGCTTGGACGCCCCCAGATCCACGCGGCCACGCGCGCCCTTTGGCGGCGATCAAGCCCTGGCCAATCGTCACTCTCAAGCCGCGCGACGTGCCGGGGAGCCTGATCGTGGCCAGCGCGGAGAACGGCCGGCCGCTGGTGATCGAAGGCAACGTGGGGCGAGGGCGGATCGCCGTCACCGCGTTCCGGCTGCGCGAGCGCGAGCTGACCATCTGGCCGGCGTTCGACAACTTCTTCAACGGCTGCCTACTCCGCCGCGATGCCAGGGTTTTCTCGCTCGACGGCCCGCAGCAGAAGTTGCAGGTCACCTGGGACGGCCATGCCGACGAAATGCTCGACCCGCGCCGCGTCACGTCGCTGCGGCTGTTCAGCCGCGACACAGGGTACAGCTTTACGCCGATCAGCGAGTCCGACGACCAGCCCGCGGGCGGTGTCCCCATGTATCCGGGGGGCTTTCGCATTCAGAACAACAACCCCGGCCCGCCTCCAGAAATCCTTCCCCCCGCATCGCTCGGCGCCTGGAACGACAACGGCCCGGTCCCCCGCGCGGCCCGCGAAACCATTCAAGACGCCGCCGGCATCGAGATCCCCTCGCCTTCGTTTGTCATGTGGGTGCTCGTCGGCTACCTGGCGGTGCTCGTGCCGCTGAACTGGACGATCTTCAAGCTGATCCGGCGGATCGAATGGGCATGGATCGCCGCCCCCATCATCGCCGTGGCCGGCGCCGCGCTGGTGGTCCGGCTGGCGGAACTCGACATCGGCTTCGCCCGTTCGCGGACCGAAATTGCCGTGCTCGAGACACAGCCCGATTACGCGGCGGGACACCTGACGCGATTCGTCGCCCTCTACACGTCCCTCTCGACGCCCTACACCGTGGAGATGGACGAGGCCGGGGCGCTGGTGCAGCCGTTTTCGACCGGCGACTCCTCCAGCGGCGCCCAGCCCGCCGGCGGCAGCAGCGGCACCATCGATGAAATTGATTTTCGCCGCGACGAAAAAGTCACCATGCGGGGCTTCCACGTTCTCTCCAACCGGGCCGACCTGATCCGCAGCGAGCAGATGATCGATCTCGGCGGGCCGGTGGCGCTGGTCACCGCGAAGGGGGACAAGTTGGAGGTCGTCAACCGCACCCACTTCCCGATCCGCGGCGCGGTGGCGGTGCGGCGCGGCAAAGGGGACACCTGGGAAGCAGGGTGGCTGGGGGACGTCGCCGCCGGGAAAACGGCCGAGGCGGAGTTCAAACTGATCCCGCGCGACGCCCTGGTCGCTCGCTGGCAAACCGGCGTGCAGGACGCGGTGGCCACGACGCGCGGTTCGCTCAACCTGGGCCGGCTGATGCAGTTGGGTTTGAATCAACACGAGATTGCGCCCGGGGACGTGCGGCTGTTTGGGGCGATCACCGATCGGCCGCTTCCCGGTTTGACGATCCGCCCCACGTCGAGCCAGCTTCGCTCGGCGACGCTGGTGGTGGCCAACCTGGCGTACGGCCCCCGCGCCGCGCCGCGCCGCGACCGCAACGCGCGTACCGACATAATCGCCAAGCGAAACGCTCCAGATCCACAGCCCGATGACGCAGTGCCGCCCGAGGGCCTGCCACCCGAGGACGGCGTCACGCCGAAAAACCTGCCATGATCGAACTGATTAACTTTGGCAAGCGGTATGGCGACTTCACCGCCGTCGAAGGGCTGAACCTCAAGATCAACGCCGGCGAGATGTTCGGCTTCATCGGCCCCAACGGCGCGGGCAAAAGCACGTCGATCCGGTTCCTGGCCACGCTGCTCAAAGCGACGTTCGGCGAGGGGATCGTCAACGGGCACAGTGTCACCCGCGATCCGCTCGCCGTGCGGCAGAGCATCGGGTACATGCCGGACAATTTTGGCGTCTATGACGGCATGAAGGTGTGGGAGTTCTTGGACTTCTTCGCCGTGGCGTACCGGATTCCCCGCCCGCAGCGCCGCAAGGTGATTGCCGACGTGCTGGAACTGCTCGACCTGACGCACAAGCGAGAGGATTTCGTCAACGGCCTGTCGCGCGGCATGAAGCAGCGGCTTTGTCTTGCCAAAACGCTGGTCCACGATCCGCCGGTGCTGATCCTCGACGAACCCACCAGCGGCCTCGACCCGCGCGCCCGGATGGAGGTTAAAGCCCTGCTGAAAGAACTGCGGCGGATGGGCAAGACGATCCTGATCTCCAGCCACATTCTGTCCGAGCTGGCCGACTGCTGCACGTCGATCGGCATCATCGAGCGCGGACAACTCCTGATGCACGGCCCAATCGAAGACGTCTACCGCCAGATCCGCGGCAACCGGATCGTAGAAGTCCGCTGCCTCGACGGCACGGAAAAAGCCCTGAGCGTCATCCGCTCGTCACCCCACTGCCGCGGCGTGCAAGTAGACGGCGGCCGGATCACGGTGGAGCTAGCGGCCGAAGATGGCGAAGTGGCCGAGTTGCTGGAGCAACTGATGGCCCAGCACGTGGGGCTGCGGTCGTTTGGGGAGAAAGATCCGACGCTGGAGGATGTGTTTATGATGGTGACGAAGGGATTGGTGACGTGAGTGGGCTGACGGCGATTTCGATTCGACGCTCGTTCCCTTAAATTCATTTAAATTCACCGTCCTACAATGCCCAGTCTTCGACGATTGCAGTTTCGTCTAAGAACATTGCTCGCATTGCCGGTTATTGCGAGCATAGCGCTGGTTATATATCCCTATGCTTCTCGCAAGTGGGCTGAGTGGTCGCTGGGTAGCTTTAATTGGCGAATTGACAAGTATAAAGGAGTCTGGACGGCGGCACCCGTCGCGGGAAACATATCTCCTAGTCCGAATCTTGCCGTTCTGTCACATTTTCCTGAGCTCGAGGCGATTTACTTTGTGGCATCCGTTAAAGATGGTCGCCAGTTGCGACACTTGGCATACTTAACGCGATTGAAGAAACTAGATCTCAGTGGTTGTGCAGTCAGCGATGGCGACCTGCAATGGCTTGCGAATCTCAAAGCCCTCGAGCACCTTCAATTGAGTGGCGCGCAAATAAAGGGGCCCGGATTGGCGCATTTGGGAAACTTAAAAGGCCTTCGCTCACTTGATCTTTCCAACCAGCCAATAAACGACCTCAGCCTCCAGTACCTCCTTCCGCTTGAGCAATTGGAAGTATTGACCCTCGATAATGTAAAGGGTACGGACAATTGTTTGCGATATTTGAAAAAACTGCCCCGACTCAAGATTCTGAACTTAACAGGAACGCAGGTCGATGACGCGGCAATCGACGATCTTGCAAGCATGAAGAGCCTCAAGAAATGCGACTTGGGGGATACCAAGGTTACTGCAAAAGGATCTGAAAGGTTACAAGTGCTACGGCCGGATATGAAAGTGCGATGGCATGATCCACGTTTCCCGGACGACATAGATTGCATAGATTGATATTGCGCAGCGAGCCAAGTTGGGCGTGCGCAGCATGCCATTTACATCCGGCCCTGCCCAATTGGTACCCATCGCATAGCCTGCCGATTGAACGGGGTGCCGGCGATGTCGATTCGGTTCCCGTCCCCTTAAGTTGTCCCAGCCGCGGAGCGGCGAAATAAAGTAGCCTGGGGCGCCAGCCCCAGGGTCGAGTGTCGTTAGAATTGTTCTCCAGTCCCGGAGGGACGAAATCGGGCTTCTCATCTCATCTTCTCATCAATGTGCGCGTAGGGAGGATCTCATGGCCAGCACGTTTACGAATCTCCTCTATCACATTGTTTATAGCACCAAGTACCGTAACAATCTGGTCGCGCCGCAACTTCAAGCGGAACTCTATCCCTATATTGGCGGAATCGTTCAAGAGAACCGCGGAACGCTCTTGGAGATTGGCGGGATGCCGGACCATGTGCAACTGCTCGCGCAGTTCAGCCCGACCATTGCCGTTTCCGACATGTTGCGATTGATCAAAACCAATTCATCAAAATGGGTCAACGAGCGCGACGGGACGGCGGGCCGGTTCGAGTGGCAGACGGGCTATGCAGCGTTTTCAGTCAGCCAGTCGCAGGCCGATACGGTCCGACAATATATTCGGCGTCAGGAAGAGCACCACCGGTCAAGATCGTTCACAGACGAGTTCCGCCGTTTGCTGCAAAAACATAACATCGACTTCGACGAGCGGTATCTGTTCGAGGAAACGCATATCGCGTGAAACCGGTTCGCCTCAGTCGCGTAGTGTTATCGGCAGGCGGTGTTATTGGCAGATTGACGTCGCACAAATCTATGTCGCCCCTCCGGGGCTTTGATGGTATGGCGCGGATCATAGTCCTGGGGCTGGCGCCCCAGGCTATCTTATTTCGCCGCTCCGCGGCTGGGCGTAGGGCATGGCCTTCCGTCCCACGTTCGTCTATGTGTCTCCGTGCCTCTGTGGTTAAAAAGTTTCTGCCAATCAGTTGAGCAATACCGGCCCCGGGCCGCCGCTGGCGTCGCGGCGTTCCCATTCGCGGCGGACTTCGCCTAGGCCGCTGACGCACGTTTCGAATTCGGTGCTGAGCTTGAGCAGCACCTGGCTGTCGGCGTCGTCCTTCGCGGGCGGCAGGGTGCTGGCGATGAAGTAGGCTCGTTTGCCGTGGGAGCAATACTCGTGAAACTGCTCGTCGCGCGGCGGGCCTTCGACCAAGTCCAGCGCCTCAGGGTACAGCCCGGCCCAGAATAGGGCGAAGTCGCCGATGTGGCGGTGCAACTGGCGGCGCGTGGGGCCGACGCGCAGCTCGGCTTCGGCCAGCAGCCGGGCGAGGCCCCCCAGGCGGCGGCCGCTGGGGTCGCGGATGCCAAACGCCTCGTCGCAGCGGATGAACCGGGCCAGCAGCTCGGTCACGTAGTCGACCACGATCGGGTCGGCCAGTCCGACGCGCGAGAAAAACGCGTACTCCGTCAACCCGGCGAAGAACCGGTGGATCACGTCGTTAGGGTTCGATCGCATCATGTGCGGCGTCCTCGCCAGCGCAGGGACTTTGGACCACGCCAATGCAAGTGTACGCTCGAAAACCGCGCGGGGTCAAGGAAAGCTGGGGGGACGACTCTGTTCGCCGCCCCTCCCCGAGGGGCGCGCCCCCCGGCAATCCGAACCAACCGTGTGACGCGCCGGTCGGGGACCGGCGGCTAACAGGAGTTGCTAAGACGGCTCGTCGAGTGCCGCACGCAACGTCGACATATACACCCCCACATCGGCGAGTACGTCGGACTGGTTTCGCGTGGCGCACTCGGCCACCCGCCGCACGATGGCGCTGCCGACGATGAACCCATCGGCCACCGGCTTCAGCCGCCGGATATGCTCGGGCGTGCTGATGCCAAACCCAATGCAGATCGGCAGCGGCGTCTGCTCGCGCAGCCGGGCCACGTTGTCGACCAGCTCCGGCGGCAACTGCGTCCGCTCGCCGGTGATCCCGACGACGGACACGTAGTAAATGAATCCCGTACACGCGTCGATGATGCGCCGCACGCGCTCGGGCGTGGTTGTCGGTGTGACGAGTTGCACCAGGCTCAGGTCAGCCTTGCGGCACACGTCGGCCAATGCGGGGGATTCTTCCACTGGCAAGTCGGGCACGATCAGCCCCGCCACGCCGGCCGCTTTCGCGTCGTCCACGTATTGCCCGATGCCGTGGCGATAGACGATCGCGTAGCTAACCATCGTCACCGTGGGCATGGCAACTTTTGGAGTCGTTTGCCCCAGCATCGCGAAGATATCGGCCAGCTTCACGTGATGGGCCAAGGCCCGCGTGTACGACTCTTGAATCACCGGGCCGTCGGCAATCGGGTCGCTGTACGGGATGCCAACTTCGCACAGGTCGCACTTGCGGGCGGCCATTTCCTTGATGAGCGAGGCGGTGAACTCCATCTGCGGATCACCGGCCGTGACAAACGGCATCAGGGCCTTGCGTTTGGCCGCTCGCAGCTTGCGAAAACATTCGTCAATCGCCGACATCAGCCACCTCCCTGCGGCGATGGAGCTTGTGGTGCATTCAAGCCACGCAACCGCGCGATCTCAGCGGCGTCCTTATCTCCGCGGCCTGAGAGGCAGATCACCACCGCCTGGTCCTTCGGTCGGCCGGCCGCCAGCTCCATCCCCTTGGCCACCGCGTGACTGCTTTCGAGCGCGGGCAGGATCCCTTCGCACATCGCAAGCATATCGAATGCCTTCAAGGCGTCGTCGTCGCGGCAGAACGTGTAGCCGACACGGCCGCTATCTTTCCAATGGCTGTGCTCGGGGCCGACGCCGGGATAGTCGAGCCCGGCGGAAACGCTATGCACGTCGCTCGTCTGGCCGTCGGCGTCCTGCATCACATAGCTATAGCTGCCATGCAGCACGCCGGGCGAGCCGAACGACAGCGGCGCCGCGTGATCGCCGGGACGCTCGGATCGTCCCCCCGCCTCCACGCCCACGAGTTCCACGCCGCCATGTTCGACAAACGGAAAGAACATCCCGGCGGCGTTGCTGCCGCCGCCGACGCACGCCACCACCAGGTCCGGCAGGCGCCCCATCTGCTCGCGGCATTGCCAGATCGTCTCGCGGCCGATCACCGATTGGAAATCGCGGACGATCAGCGGGAACGGATGCGGCCCGACGACCGAACCCAGGATGTAGTGCGTGGTGTCCACCGACGACATCCAGTCGCGCATCGCTTCGTTGATCGCGTCGCGCAGCGTCCGCGAGCCGCTGCTGACGGGCCGCACCTCGGCCCCGAGCAGCTTCATGCTAAACACGTTCGGCGCCTGGCGGCGGATATCTTCCTCACCCATGTAGACGACGCACGGCAGGCCAAACCGGGCACAGGCGGTGGCTGTGGCCACACCATGCTGGCCGACCCCGGTCTCGGCGATGACACGCGTCTTGCCCATTCGCTGGGTGAGCAGCGCCTGGCCGAGCGTATTGTTGATCTTGTGGGCACCGGTATGGTTGAGGTCTTCGCGCTTCAAGTAAATGCGGGCCCCGCCGCAATGTTCCGTCAGCCGAGGGGCGAAATACAACGCCGAAGGACGGCCGACGTAGTTCTTCAGCAAGTCGTCCAGCTCCGCGTGAAACGACTTGTCCGCCGTGGCGGCGGCATAAGCGGCAGCCAATTGGTCGAGCGCGTAGGAGAGCGTTTCGGGGACGTAACGGCCGCCGAACAAACCATACCGGCCGGCCGCGTCGGGGACTGGAGCGTGCGGGGGCATGGGTTGGTGAGTCCGGGGAAGGATAGAATGATGTCGGTTGGTGGATGGCGGTTGGCGGACCATCGATTGTCAAGTTGCCGCCGCGCCGGGTCAAGGCCATGTGGCGGCGGAAGAAGGACCTAACGTTATCGAAGATAGAGCATGTCTACCGAAGCGAGAGTTACTTGATGTCCGGCCCGCCAACTGTGATCGGCCGTCAAAAGCACTGGCAAAGCCAGTGCTGGAACTACCAAGTCGCTTAAATATAGAGCGAGCCCAACATTTAAGAGATCGGATTTTGCGACATGCCCGAATTGCCTGAAGTCGAAACGATGCGTCGCGGGATCGAGCCCTGCCTGCAGCGGCGGATCGTTGACGTCGAGATTGTCCGGTGCAAGCGACGGCCGATCAACATCGCCCCGCGCGGCACGGCTCTGCGGCGGCGGTTGGTGGGGCGCACGATCGTCGAGACGTCGCGGGCAGGCAAACGCGTGGTCGTGATCCTCGACAGCGGCGACCGGCTGGTGTTTGAGCCCCGCATGACAGGCCTGGTGCTCCTGGCTGATCCGCCGACGGCGGCTCACTTGCGGCTGCGGCTGCGGCTGTCCGGACACAAAGGAGCCAAGGCGAAGACAGATCGCGGCTGCGATCTGATGTATTGGGACCGCCGCGGGCTCGGCTCGGTGCGGCTGATGTCGCCCGCGGAGTATGACGCGGCGTTCAGCGACGACCGTCTCGGCCCCGACGCGCTGGTCGCCACGGCCGATTCGCTCCAACAGCGTTTGGCCGAAAGCCGCCGGGCGATCAAAGTCGCTCTGCTCGATCAACGGGCCGTGGCGGGCATCGGCAATCTATACGCCGCTGAGATTTTGCACATGGCCGAACTCCATCCGGCCATCTCTTGCCGTCGATTGAAGAGCGACGATTGGCACCGCCTCGCCGCCGCCACGCGCAAGATATTGAAGTCGGCCATTCGCTACGAGGGCTCGACACTTTCTGACGGCACGTACCGCAACGCATTGAACGAGTCGGGCAGCTATCAGAATCATCACAAAGTCTACGCCCGCGCAGGCGAACCATGCCGCCGTTGC
>JAIOQB010000143.1 GCA_021413585.1 Planctomycetia bacterium | reverse complement strand
GGAAGAGCGGCTGCAACAGCTTGGCACGTTTGACTTGCGCAAGAAGTTCTATCGTCGCACGCTGCGGATGGACGTCGGCAGCTTCACGGAGCAGGGCACCCATGAGCTGATGAGCCGGTTCACCTACGACATGGACCAGCTTAGCAGCGGCATCGGCATCGTGTTCGGCAAGGCGACGCGCGAGCCGTTGAAGATGGTCGCCTGCCTCGTGGGGGCGGCATGGATCAATTGGCGGCTGCTCGTTTTCTCCCTGCTGGTGGCCCCGCTGGCCGGCTACTTGATCCACCGCCTGGCCAAAAGCATCAAGCGGGCCAATCGCCGCGCAATGGAAGAAATGTCGCAAATCTACAATTCCCTGTCGGAAACCTTTGCCGGCATCAAGGTGGTCAAGGCATTTACGCGCGAGCGGTACGAGCGGCTGCGGTTCCATCGCAACAGCAAGCAGTTCTTCCGCAAGGCGATGCGCGTGGCTCGCTACGATTCGCTGATTCGCCCCCTGACCGAAGTGATGGGCATTACGACGATCTGCCTGGCAATCCTGGCGGGCGCGTATCTGGTGCTCAACCAGCAGACGCGGCTATTCGGCATCACGATGTGTGCCCGGCCGATGTCGATCGGCTCGCTGCTGCTGTTCTACGGCTTGTTGGCCGGAGCCAGTGACCCGGCCCGGCGTATGTCGGACGTGTTTGGCCAATTGCAGCGGGCATCCGCCGCCGCCGACCGGATCTTCCAGATGCTCGACCGCGAACCGACGATTTTCGATCCTCCCCGGCCGCTGCCGCCGCGCCGCCATCGCGACAGCATCCAGCTTGAAAATGTGCGATTTGCTTACCCTGGCGGAGACGAGGTGCTCGCCGGTATCGACCTGGAAATCCCGTTCGGCCAGACGTTGGCGATCGTCGGCTCCAACGGCTGCGGCAAGAGTACGCTGGTCAACCTGATTCCCCGCTTCTACGATCCGACCGCCGGGCGCGTGCTGATCGACGGCGCCGACGTGCGGCAGATGCGGCTCAAAGATATTCGCGGCCAGATCGGCATCGTCACGCAGGAGACGCTGCTGTTTAACGACACGGTGCTCAACAACATCCGCTACGGCAATCGCTCGGCCAGCCGCGAGCAAGTGCTCGAAGCGGCGCGCAAAGCCCACGCCGAGCGGTTCATCGAAACGCAGCTCGACGACGGCTACGAGACGATCGTCGGCCCGCAGGGGAGCCGGCTTAGCGGCGGCCAGCGGCAGCGGATCTCGCTCGCCAGGGCGATCCTCCGCGACCCGGCGATCTTGATTCTGGATGAAGCCACCAGCCAGGTGGACCCCGAGAGCGAGCAGGTGATGCACCGCATCCTGGCGGAGTTCATTCGGCATCGCACGTCGATCCTGATCACGCACCGCCGCTCGACGCTCGACCTGGCGGACCGGATCCTGGTGATGGATGCCGGCCGGATCGTGGACGTTGGGACCTACGACGAGCTGTCACGAGGCTCGGACGCTTTCGGCCGGCTGTTTGAGCGGCGCGAAGCGGCGTAAGCCAGTTTTGCGCCACCCGTAACCTCGTCCCTGGTTTTCGCCCTCTCGTGTGCCACTGGCTTTGCCAGTGCAAAAACGGCAGCCAGACGCAAAGGCGCAACGCCGCCAAGACGCGCAAAGAAAGAATATGGTTGCCGTCGAAAACTGCGGCCATCCTTGGGCTGAGCTGGTTGGCAGTGCCGGCACTGGCAAAGCCCAATGGCGTCCGGGAATTGCGTTTATGGATCAGATTCTACCAGACAACGGGCAGAGAAGCGCTGGGCGTGCGCCGTGGTTGTCTGCGCGCGGTTTGGAGAGTCGCTGTTGGCGCATGCGGCGG
>JAIOQB010000075.1 GCA_021413585.1 Planctomycetia bacterium | reverse complement strand
GTCAACGGCGGCACGTACCGGGTGAACCGGACGAAGGTGGAGTTGACGAAGGCGGAACGGATCGGCGTGGACGTGACTGGCTCGGTGGCGTCGTTCCCGCCTGAATCACTGCGCAGCGTCCCGCTGTTCTCAAAACTGCCGGACGCGATCACAGGCCGCATGGCCAGCCGGTTCAAGACTGAAGAAGTCACGCTGGGCAATAAGCTGATTGTCGAAGGCGAAGACGGCAACAAGTTTTTCATCATCGCCCAAGGGCAGGTGGAAGTACTGAGCAAGGGAGCCCATGGCAGCGACCTGAGATTAGCGCTGCTGACTGACGGCGAATACTTTGGGGAAACGGACCTGGTTTCGGACAAGCCGTCGGACGTGACGATTCGCACGATCACCCCCTGCGTGTTACTTACTCTGTCGCGCAAAGACTTGGATTCCGTACTGAAGGAAGCGCCAAACCAAAGCGGTGACTTCAAAAAGGCGATTGGCGAGCATTTGGAACTTCGTTCGACGGTGAACCGCTATGGCGAACGGAACATCGACTTGGTGTCCGGCTTTGCAGAAAACGTCGAAATCCCCGAGACTTTCGTGGATTACTCGGCCAATCCGCGGGAGTACTCGCTCTCGGCGGTGCAGACGGTGGTGCGGGTCCATACGCGAGTTTCGGACCTGTACAACGGTCCGTACAACCAGCTTGAAGAGCAGATGCGGCTGACGGTCGAGGGGATCAAAGAACGTCAAGAGTGGGAATTGGTCAACAGCAAGAAGTTCGGGCTGATTCATTCCGTGGACCCGGCGATGCGGATCAGCACTCGCTACGGCGCGCCGACGCCCGACGACATGGACGAGCTGTTGGCGCTGGTCTGGAAGAAGCCGGCGTTCTTCCTGGCACACCCGAAGGCGATCGCGGCGTTCGAGCGTGAATGCACCTGGCGCGGCGTGCCGCGGGTGACAGCCAACCTGTACGGCACGCCGGTGGTCACGTGGCGAGGCGTGCCGCTGATTCCGTGCGACAAGCTGGAGATGAAGAGCCGTTACCAATCGAACCAGTGGTTCGGCACGACGAGCATTCTGTTGTTGCGCGTCGGCGAGGCGGACCAAGGTGTGGTGGGCTTGCATCAGACGGGTATTCCGGGCGAGATCATGCCCAGCTTGTCGGCTCGGTTGATGAAGCTCGACAGCTTGGGCGTGGCGTCGTATCTGCTTACGCTCTACTTCTCGTGCGCGGTGCTGACGGACGACGCGCTGGGCGTGCTGGAGAATGTCGAGGTTGGCTACTACCACGATTATGCTCATCGAAATAATAGCGGTTTTGATAATGGGTTGGGGATTTAGCGGGGCTTGAGAATTTAGCGGTCTGGGGATCTTTGGTTTCGTTCAGGCACGCATGTAACGCATAAGAAAGGCAGTACACGTCATGTCGGACAGTTTATTACAGCGTAGCGTGACGACGGCGGTGGCTCGCAACCTGGCGAGCACGACGAAGACCACTCCGAAGATGATGTCGATCACCCCGCGTTGGCTACTGAGCCAACTGCCGTGGGTGCAAGTCAACGGCGGCACCTACCGGGTGAACCGGACGAAGGTGGAACTGACGAAAGCGGAACGGATCGGCGTGGACGTGACCGGCTCGGTGGCGTCGTTCCCGCCGGAATCTTTGCGCAGCGTGCCGCTATTCTCGAAGCTGCCGGACGCGATCACGGGCCGCATGGCCAGCCGGTTCAAGACCGAAGAAGTCACGCTGGGCAACAAGCTGATTGTGGAAGGGGAGGACGGCAACAAGTTCTTCATCATTGCTCAAGGGCAGGTGGAAGTGCTGAGCAAAGGCGCGCACGGCAGCGACCTGCGACTGGCCCTACTAACCGACGGCGAGTATTTTGGCGAGACGGATCTCGTTTCGGACAAGCCCTCGGACGTCACGATCCGGACCATCACCCCCTGCGTGTTGCTCACCCTGTCGCGCAAAGACTTGGATTCCGTATTGAAGGAAGCGCCGAACCAAAGCGGCGACTTCAAAAAGGCGATCGGCGAGCATTTGGAACTCCGGTCCACGGTCAACCGTTATGGCGAACGAAACATCGACCTGGTCTCCGGCTTCGCTGAAAACGTGGAAATCCCCGAGACTTTCGTGGATTATTCGGCCAACCCGCGGGAGTACTCACTCTCTGCGGTGCAGACGGTGGTGCGGGTCCATACGCGAGTTTCGGACCTTTACAACGGCCCGTACAATCAGCTTGAAGAGCAGATGCGGCTGACCGTCGAAGGAATTAAAGAACGCCAGGAATGGGAACTGGTCAACAGCAAGAAGTTCGGGCTGATTCACTCGGTCGATCCGGCGATGCGGATCAGCACTCGCTACGGCGCTCCGACGCCCGACGACATGGACGAGTTGCTGGCCTTGGTCTGGAAAAAGCCGGCGTTTTTCCTGGCCCATCCGAAGGCGATCGCGGCGTTCGAGCGCGAATGCACCTGGCGCGGTGTCCCGCCGGTGACGACGAATCTATACGGCACGCCGATTATCACCTGGCGTGGCGTGCCCCTGATTCCGTGCGACAAATTGGAGATGAAGAGCCGCTACCAATCGAACCAGTGGTTCGGCACGACGAGCATTCTGCTACTGCGAGTCGGCGAGGCGGACCAAGGCGTGGTGGGCTTACATCAGACCGGCATTCCCGGCGAGATCATGCCCAGCTTGTCGGCCCGGCTGATGGGCTTGGACAGCTTGGGAGTCGCGTCGTACCTGCTCACGCTCTACTTCTCGTGCGCGGTGCTGACGGACGACGCACTGGGTGTGCTGGAGAACGTCGAGGTCGGTTACTACCACGATTACGAGCATCGGCGGCAAACCCCCAAGTAACGCGCTGCTCCATTAGTCACCGGTTCATTTAGGCAACATACGACGGCAGGCCACAGCGATGGACGAAATCAGGCCCGAGTTGATCGCGGCGATTGCGCGCCGCATGTACAACGAAATTCCCGGCATGAACCATGTGCCAAAGTCGGAAGTCAGCGCCGCGCAATTTCCGACCGACGCTGCGGGTATGCCCGGCATGATCTCGGGCGCGATGAGCTACGCCACCACGGTCCCTGCCAGCGATTCCGTCAGTACCAGCGCGGAGCGGGTTCCGGCCGAACCGGCCACGCCCGGCCCGCCAGACGGCACGGCCGAAGGCGTGCGGAAGTTTGTCGAGCGGATTCGCTCGGCCCAGTTTGACCCGAACGGCACGCACCTCACCGCGGGACCGGATCAACTCGATCTAACGAAGCTGTTCAGCACTCCATCGCTGGGCATCGGCGGAGCCCGCCCCTTCGACGTGGCGGCGATCCGGCGCGATTTTCCGGCGCTGCACCAGCAGGTGCATGGCCATCCGCTGGCGTGGCTCGACAACGCCGCGACGACGCAGAAGCCGCAGTCGGTGATCGACGCGATTTCGGATTTTTACGAGCACGACAATTCCAATATCCATCGCGGGGCCCACACGCTGGCCGCCCGCGCGACGGATGCGTATGAGCAAGCGCGCCAGAAGGTGCAATCCTTTTTGGGCGCCTCGTCCTCCAAGGAGATTGTGTTTGTCCGCGGCACCACGGAAGGGATCAACCTGATTTCGCAAACCTACGGCCGCAAGTTCCTGCAGCCGGGGGATGAGATTGTCCTTTCAACGCTCGAGCATCACGCGAACATCGTCCCCTGGCAAATGGTGGCCAGGGAGCGCGGGGCGGTGTTGCGCGTCATTCCGGTCACCGACCGGGGTGAGATCATGATGGAGCAATACGAGGCGTTGTTGGGGCCGAAGACAAAAATCGTCGCGCTCGCGCACGCGTCCAACAGCCTGGGGACCATTCTGCCGGTCGCCGAGATGACGCAGATGGCCCATCGGTATGGTGCCCGCGTGCTGATCGACGGCGCCCAGTCGGTGGCCCATCTGCCGGTCAACGTCCAGCAACTGGACTGTGACTTCTACACGTTTTCCGGTCACAAGATTTTCGGCCCCACGGGCATCGGCGTCGTGTATGCCAAGGAAGAGTTGCTGGAGATCATGCCGCCGTGGCAGGGAGGCGGCAGCATGATCCGCAACGTGACGTTTGAAGAAACGACGTACTCCGACCCGCCGGCGAAGTTCGAAGCGGGGACGCCGAACATTGCCGACGCCGTGGGTTTGGGAGCCGCGCTGGACTACGTCAACCGGCTGGGCTTGCCGGCGATGGCCAAGTATGAGCACGAACTGCTGCAATACGCCACGGGCCGGCTGTCGCAGATCGATGGACTACGCTTGATCGGCACGGCCCGCGAAAAAGTGGGTGTGCTGTCGTTCGTGCTCAAGGATCGCCGCACCGAGGACGTGGGCCGGCTGCTGGATCTCGAAGGGATCGCCGTTCGGGCCGGCCATCATTGCTCGCAGCCGGCACTGCGGCGGTTCGGCGTTGAGGCCACGGTCCGCCCGTCACTGTCGATCTACAACACGCCGGAAGAAATCGACCGGCTGTACGAGGCCCTCAAGCGGATCCAGCGGCAGTAGGGGCTTTTCGCGTCCCAATTCTTTCCGCGAAATTTCGCTGTGATATTTCACGGCGATTCCGGGGCATTTCACGGCCCGCTTCCAGCACATTTTCTGGTTTTGGCTCTGCGTTCCTATCGCAGCCGCTAAATCCGCTCCAGATTGACGCATTAGCAGGTCCGCGGCGTGGCGGCATGCCCTTTGCAATGCCTTTCGTTCCCGGCATTGCCGCAGTGGATTTTTTGCTGGCCGAATCACGAAGGGAGCTGTGACATGTCTCCAAGGAGCAGTTGTTCGGATTCGCCCGCGACGGTCCACTGTACCGGGGGCAACATTGCCCATCGTCAGCGGCGGCCGTTCGATCTGCACACGTCCGCCACTTCGCTCTCTTCTCTGCTCCCCTCCGCGTCCGCTCAGACGCGATTCCAGGCGGCCAGTCCATCCACTTCTGCCGCCGCGCATTCTGCCTCCGCCAGCCATTCCGGCTCGTCCCTGGTACTCACGTTCACCACGACCGCGACCGAGCAGGGGCCGATCGCCGTGCTCTTACTGCGCCGCCAGGCATGGTCTGGGTTGTTGGATGGCATTGAGACGTAGATCGTTATAGATCATTGCCGTTGAAGATACGGATCGCGAAAGAGCGAACGAGCGAAAGCGCGAAACCGACTTCTGCTTAACGGCCTCATCCATACTTCCACCGATGATTTTTTCGCGTTTTCGCACTTTCGCGATAGCGTTCGTCGGATCTCGCTGATTGCGGCTCCGCCACGGCGCGCACTGGGCGATATATGGCCCTTAAGGTGTGGCATTGACGCCGTCAACATCAAGCCGCGTCCAACCGTGTTCCCTTTAACCCGAAGAAATCACTGCTCGGTCCTGGGTAATAGCCGTCTCGCGGGCCCGTAGCTTGGAGATCGATCCAGCAACGACACGACAATCACGCGCGCCGCAGCTAGTTCGCCCTGATCGACAAGAGTTGTAGCGAGCAGACATGCGGTCTTGTTGGACCGGGGATTCAACTCAAGAGCGCGGCGATATTCTTCAACCGCGCGCGACCGGTCTTCTAATCGCTCGTAGCACTGTCCGAGCATTTCGTGCGACTTGAAATGATCGGCTGCTCGAAGAGAAGATTGCAAAAGTTTCACGGCGCGCTGGTAGTCGTGGTCAATAAACGCTTGCCGCGCGTCGTAATACCATTGAAGTGCTTCCGTCATTCGCCACTTTCCTCACGACCGGAGCCGTCGGCTGACCGCCCCGCGGGACGGGAAGGGAGAAGTGGGCGGTGGGGTCGGCGAAGACCCGGTTGTGTCCCAGCCACAGAATGGCTCACGTCTTGCTTCTGAGCCATTGTGATCGCGTCTAAGCATCAACTATTCGTCGAATTTCCGCTAGGAGTTTGGGTAGTGAGCGTGTTGTAACTTCAACTAGCGGATTATCCCAATCGTATGCACCACGACCAGAATGCTGGTCCGTTGACGTGCGAAGCAATACCATATGGTAAGTGCCGGTCGGATTTGCATGCGGACGCCAGGCGACGTCGAGCAACAATCCCTTCTCGCGGTTTACGATATGAAGAAGATCTTCTAGAAAGCAGAGATCCCAAACGGTGACCCCGCTAGCTTGAATTGTCACGGCCAACGCGTCGTCTGGAGACAAGTCATAAAGGTGGTGCTTGACGATTTGCCACGCGGACGTGGTCGTAATAGTTGCTTTACGAAGTTCAGGCGTCTCAACACGTATGCCAGGCATCGGATCTAAATTCCATTGAATATGAGCAAAAGCTGAGCGCGACCACTAGGACCGTCGCTAAGCGGCATCGCGTCCTGTTCCGTTCTTGCTCGTAAGTGATTTCGATCATACTCAGTGTACTCTGCCTCGGCAACAAAGTTCCGGTACACCGCCGTGCGAAGGCACTCGCCGACTTTGAGGGCTTGCGCCGCCACCCAATCCTGCCGGGTTTCGCTGAAGAACCGGTGCGGCGCATTGCCAGCAGCGCCAGCAGTTTGACGTTGTGGCCGGCCGCGCGGACGGTTACTCTTTCCGCCCCGCCGAAGTTCGAAGTCTGCTTCGCGCGGCGAACGGTATTGCTGTGGGGCGGAAAGAAAGCTGAGCCATGTCGATGTGGCGTGTGGTCCTGGCAACTGCTGCGATCCTGTTCGCTGCGCATGCGCGCGCCGACGAGCGGACCACCGACTCCACTCAGCAGCCGTCTCGACTTCCGGCGATCGATCCCTATCCGGTCGCGACGGCGCCGACTCCTGAACCTGTCCATCCGCCAGCGACTTCAGGTTTGCCGACGCCAGATTCACCGCCGCTCCCCCTGCTGGCCGAACATTACGCGGTCGAATCGACCTGGTACCTCAAGGCCGACTATTTTCATTGGAACGAGCGCAGCGACGGCGCGGACTTCGTCAATGAGGATGGCGTGCTGTGGACGCTGGGCTATGCGCGTCGTGCTGGCGGCGAGCGCTTCCGCGGCGAGTTGTTCGCGGGCGACATGAACTACGACGGCTTGGCGCAGTTTGACGACGGTAGCGTCGAGCCGCTGAGTTCGACCACCGGCTACTTTGGCCTGCGCGGCGAATACGAATGGTTGTTTGAGTCGCAGCGCTGGCAGCGGATCGAGTACGTGGCGGGCGTAGGGACGCGATTCTGGATCCGCGACTTGCCCAACTCGCTGACCGCCGAGGGTGACCCAATCATCGGCTATCAAGAGACGTGGTGGACGATTTATCCCTACCTGGGGCTGGAGACCAAGCGGTCGCTCAGCGGCGTGGTGGAAAGTTATGGCTCGGCGCGAGTCGGACTGACCGCTATCACGCTGGAGCATGCCACGGTCAACGACGTGATGCTCTACCCCAAGCTGGGGCTGACCACGCAATGGGAAGCGGGCATCCGCGGGCCGAGCATGTATCTCTCCGCCTGCGCCGAGCTGATGACCTGGGAAGAATCCGCGGTGGTCCGCGGTTGGCGGCAGCCGATGTCGTCGCTATTGACGCTGGGCATCAAGACCGGCATCAGCTTCTGACGTTCGGCTATTGAATCGCCGAAGTGCTGGAATCCTTTCCCCCAGTGGCGGGAGTTTTGTCGGACGGACCTTTCTCCTGGGTCGATTTCTCCGCCGACTTTGGCTTCTCGCCGGGAGCCGCTTTTTCGCGGTCGGTTTCTTCGTTTTGCAACTCGCGGGTTGGCTTGCCCGCCTGATATGAGGCGAGTTCTTTTTTCAAGCTGTCGCGGACCGTGTCGTCCGCCAGATCGAGCGACTTTTTCGACCATTTGATGGCGGTCGGGTAGTCGCCCGCTTCGGCGTACGCCGCGGCCAGCGTGCTGAGGATGTGGGCCGCTTTGTAGTCGGTCGCCTCGCAGGCCTGCTTCGCCAGTTCGATCGAGCGCTTGCCGTCGCGGAGCTTTTCGTCGGGCGAGGTGGCCAACACCCAGGCCAGATTGTTGAGCACGCCGCTGTCCTTGGGATTTTGCTTCAGCGCCGACTCGTAGTCGGCAATGGCTTCCTTCTGCTGGCCGAGGCTCAAGTAGGCATCGGCCCGTCCGCGATACACCAGGGCCAGCTTCACGCCGCCGCTGAGCACTTTGTCGTACAGCGGAATCGCCCGCCGCGGTTTCTTGTCGGCCGTGTACAGCGCGGCCAGATCGGCGGTCAATTCCAGGTCGCCCGGCATGGCGGTCTGGGCCTTTTCCAACTCGGCGATTGCATCGGGCAGCTTATCGGAGGCCGCCAGGATGTGGGCTCGGATCCGCACGGCTTCGATCAGATCGGGCTTGCGCGAAATCAATTTGTCCACTCCGTCGAGCGCTTCCTTCTTGCGGCCGGCCTGGCTGAGGATGCTGGCCCGCAGCAATTCCCAACCCACGTTGTCGGGCGAGAGCTTCAGCGCCTTATCGATCTCTTCCACGGCTTGATCGTTCTTCTCGCGCAGCGCCAGCAGGCGGGCCCGGTTGGCGTGCGGCGAAGGGCTGTCGGGAGCCAACTCCACCGCCTTGTCGAGTTGCTTTTGCGCGGCGTCGTAGTTTTTGCCGATCATCAACACCAGCCCCAGCGCCTCGCGCGTGCCGGCGTGGTCGGGTTCGATCTCGGCCGCCTTCTCCAGATCGGCGCGGGCGGCGTCCGGTTTGTCGTTGAGTAGGAAGAAAAAGCCGCGCGATCGCAGCGCGGTGGCGCTGTCCGGCTGCAGCTTGACCGCTTCGTTGTAGTCGGCCAGTCGCAATTCCTTGTCGCTGGACATCTCGGCGCGGACCACGAGCGCCTCGCATTTCAACAGCGGCTTGTTCTCGCTGAGCCGAATGGCGGCCTCGACCGCGGTTAGCGCTCGCTTCGCATCGCCGCCGGGCAGGGCGTGCAGCCGGGCCATCAGCAATTGGCCCTCGGCGTTATCCGCGTCGAATGCCAGGGCCAGCTCCAGGTCCGCCAGCGCCAGGCGGCGGAACTGCGGCCAGCGCGGGTCGGGAGTTTGCGTGTCGAAGATGGCGTGCCCAACCTTGGCCGCTCTTTCGATGCGCGACGAGGCGAGCAGTGTTTGGGCGAACTTCTTGTTTTCCTTGTCGAGCCCCAGTGAGATCGCCCGATCGCAGAGTTCGATCGCTTTGCTCAGATCCTGCAGCGACTCGGCCGAGACTTTCGCAGCGATCGCCGCGTCGAGATCCGCCTGGCCAGGAAATGGATTGGCGGCAGGTTCCGCGGCCTTGGCCGGTTTGGTCTCGGGCTTCGCGGCCGGTGCAGTGGGAGCGTCGGCCGGCTTCTTTTCGTCGGCCTTCGGGGCATCCTCGGCGATGGCCGAGGTAGCCAGCAGGGCAAACAGCATTGGAACGGCGAGGAAGTAATTGCGAGCGAATGACAACGCTGATCTCATGGCGGTAAAAACTCCTCGACAGGTAAACCCTCCGCGGCGGTTGCCCCCCGCGCGGTGTATCAAGCCAGCATTATGCCGCTTGGGCCAATGTAATACTATGCAATTCTGGCCGATTGGGCAGCAGCAGTTTGGCGGCAAGCAAAATCCCTCCGCAGCCGCGAAGAACCTATTTGCGCAGGTTGACGTGTTGCTGGGCTGTCGTGGCCAGAGCGAGCGGTTTCCTGGCTGGCGTTCTAAAGCGGCGCTGGCAGGTCGCGGCGAGCGAAAACCAGGGCGGCAAACACGTAGCAAACCGCGGCGCTGCCCAGCAAAATGCCATCGTATTGCAGCGACATGAGCCACGCCCGGCGGCCGGCCAACGCCATGGACTGGGGCCAGTACGACCCCAGAAAAGTAAAATAAAAGAGCCATTTCAATTGCGAAAAGGCCAGCCCGAGCATTTTGAGCAGGATTTCCACGGCGTAGAATCCGCCAGCAATGCCCAGCGTTCGCCAGCGGTAGCGATCGCAGGCGGAGATCAGCGTGGTGATGCCGGCGGCAAACACGGTCAGGCAAAACAGATTTAATGCCGACGGCACGTATTCGCGGCAACTGACCAACCCAGCCAGCGGAACCTTCATGGGGATTAGCATGGTTGTTTGCTGGACGCTCACCGTCAAGACGCCGATACAGGTGCCGAGCCATGCGGACAGCGCGATCAAAGCAGCGCCGAAGATCGTCACCCCCGCGTTGGCCGCCAGCACGCTCATCCGCCGAATTGGCTGCGCGAGCGTCATTTCCAATGTCCCCCGATCCAACGGACCGCTCACCGCGTCGGACGCGCGGGATAGCGCCCACACGGCGGTGATCACCACCGGCGTTGGGTCGACGTACGCCAACGCGATCCGCCCGCGCGGCGTGGCCGCTTCGGAGAAGGAAATCCCCAGCAAGCCGTGCATCGTCTTGGGAAGCCCTTCAAACAGGTTGATGAACGACGACGAGGAAACAAGGCTGGTCATGTAGACATACAGCCAATGGAATACGAACATGATTGCGATGCACCCGCAAAGCATCCAAAACGAATCGCTCATCGCGCGACGCCACAACGCGGCGACAAACAACGGCGCGCGGGGGGCCGCACGGTTGGGCGTGCTCGACCAATTCTCGTCGGTTTCAACCGGCTGCCGGGGGGCGGCGTCATGCATCGCGCGGCTCCCGGTAAATTTGATCGTACACGGTGCGCAGCCCTAGCGGCTCGATCCGCATTTCGCTCACTGGCAGCGTGGCGAGCCAGCCGAGCAGCGGCGTCAGCTCTCCCGGGGCCTCAATCCGCAGTTCGCCATTCTCGCTGCTGAGCTTGGAAACCAGATGGCGGATCGCATCGGGGGGCGGACTGCTGGGGCCGCTCAGCCGCGCTACGATTCGGTGCTGCAATTGCAGATGGCTCAGATCCTGCTCCTGGACCAGATTGCCGCGCCGCAGGATTGCCACGCGGTCGCATACTTCTTCCACTTCAGACAACACATGCGACGAGAAGATCACAGTCCGACCCTCGGTTTGTGCCTCGCGCACCAGGGCCAGCACTTCGCTTCGCACGGTGGGGTCAAGACTTGACGTTGGTTCATCGAGCACCAGCAGTGGCACGTCCAGCGACATGGCCATGCACAAGGCGAGCATCTGCCGCATGCCGGTCGAGATGCGGGCCACTTGCCGGGTGAGGTCGAGATTCAGCCGATCGGCAATCTCGCGAGACCGCTGCAGCCGGCCATCGGGCCGCAGTTGGCTGAAATATGTTAGCGCCTCGTCTCCCCGCATTCGGCGATGCAAGCGAGGTTCACCCGGCAAGTACGAAAGACGGCGATGCACGGCGACCGAATCGCGGTGGCAGTCCAGACCGCCGATGGTCGCTCGCCCCTCAGTGGGCCGCAAGTATCCCAAAAGCAGCCGCAACAGCGTGGTTTTTCCCGAGCCATTCGGCCCCAGCAGCCCGAACACGACCCCTCCCGCGATCCCCAGGCTGCAATCGCTCAACGCGGCCATATCACCGTATCGCTTCGTCAAATGGTCCGTATGCACCAGCATGAGTTAGTCGCGGTTGGGGAAGCGGAGTTTCGGTTCAAACGACAATACAGCTTGCCAACCGTATTTCGATCGCGGCACTCTCGAATTGGACCGCAAGGGAATCGTCCCGATAACCGGGGCCGATTCGAGCGGCCACAAACGGGTCAAAAGAACCCCGACACAATGTACGTGTCCGCGGGTGCCTGGGGCAACGCCCCAGAGAAAGAGACTCGGCGCCTGGGCTAGCCGAGCGGACTATTGCGGGCCGGCAGCCGGCCGTCCTTTGGTGTTGAGCATTTCGTCCGGAATGAGCAGGTCTGCCAGCACGCGACCGTGGATCACGGTCTCTTCCACGATACGCTCAACGTCTTTGACCTTCACGCCGCCGTACCAGATGGCCTGAGGATAGATCACGATGGTCGGCCCCAACTCGCATTGGTCGAGGCAGCCGGCCATGTTCGCCCGCACGGTGGCGCCGAGTCCGCGGCGTTTTAACTCGGACTTCAGCGCATCGCGCAGCTCTTCGGAACCGTCGGGATTGCAACTGCCGCGCTTATGCCCTGGCTTGCGCTGATTGCAGCAGACGAACAGGTGGCAATCGAACTTGGGCATCGGTACTAAATGGCTCGTTGGCCTAGCGGCTGCGGAAAGCGTCGTGCAGATCTTCTGGAGAGATACCGGCAGGCAGTGCTCTGCCCGTGGCGAAGTTGAACAGCAGGGCCTTGAAGACCATGTCGGCCGAGCTGCTGATCCCCACCGCCAGCACGCCAATGGCCACCGCGGCGGCAATGCAACCACCCATCGCCAGCGGTTGCCCCGCGGCGACTCCCAACGCCACCAACCCCGCCGCCAGCAGAAACAGCGGCATCGTCAGCAGGAAACCCAACAGGCCCAGCGACACATTCCCGATGAGCGCCGTCCCCCAGTGCTGTTTGAGCACGGAGAGCGATTGCTTGATGGCGGCAATCGGCCCCAATCCCTCAACCACGATTACCGGGATCACGAAATACGTCATCACGGTCCAGCCCGAGCCCAATACCGCGGCAATCAACTGGCCGACTTTTTCGTGCCCGTTTTCTATCGATTTCAGCAAAGTTCCAATGACTGCGGAGAGCGCGGCCCAGCCGAGGATCTGCGGCCAGCGCTGGCCCGCGGTTTTCAATGCCGCGGAGAGGCTGACGGGTTGCCCGGCGATGGCCTGGAAGGCCCCAGCCACCAGCGCTGAGTTGAAAAACACGATCACCAGATAGTTGGCGAAGTAAAACAGAAATGCCAATGCGGCCAGGCCGACCTTTTGTTCGGTTGGCAGGTCGTGCAGGTTTTGCTTGTCGGACAGCGACATTGCCCAATGGCGCAACGTGCCGCTGAGCAGAAACGGCGAGACGAAGCTGGCGATGACCATCGTGGCCGAGATGGTCGACAGGATCGGAAACAGCAGCAGCGCCTTATTGCGCCACAGGATCGAATAGCTGGTCATCGCGAACCGCCAACTTCGTCCGATCGAAGCAAACATATTGGGCCTCGTTTCGCAGGCTGGGATAAATCAGGACGCGACGCGAACCAGAACAGGTCGCAAGCGAATTCTAGAATTCACTCCGCCCTGTCTCAAGTGATCTTATCAAAATCTCAGCGGTCGGGCCCTGATTTTATCGTTAAGATCACGACGATCCGGCCAAATCCGCCCTCGATTCTGGAGGATTTGCTGGTAGAGCCTGCGCTGGATCAAACGCCTTATGTGCCGCCTCATACATGCTCCCCAATGGGAGGCCGTGTTGCTCGGCCAACAGGCGGCAGGCTTCAAACTCAGGGGCAAAGGTTGGCGTCGCAGATCCCCGCCATGCGACGACTCCTTGCACCGGTCCCCAAGGAGTCGTCACTTGGTGTTGCCGCCGCGGCAGGATTCGCCTGGCGGTTGGCCAATAGCGGACCCCCAGCGTGGTCGTTTCGCGAAACATGATTGCGGCCAGCCGCTCTCGATCGGCCCCGTGGCACAACACGCTCAACAGCACGCCCGGCCGGTTTTTCTTCATCTGAATGGCTGTTGTATACACATCCAACGCGCCGGCCCGCAGCAATTCGCTGGTGCAATGAGCGATCCGCTCGCCGCTGAGATCGTCGAGGTTCGTTTCGATAACCCATGCTTCGTCCTGTGCGGCGGCGTCGGACGACTCGCCGAGCAGGATTCGCAGCAGGTTCGGCTGCCCCGGCAGTTCGCGGGTACCGGCTCCGCAGCCGATGACGCCCACACGCATGGCCGGTGGCGGGCCAAAATCTGTTGCCAGAGCCGCCAGCACGGCGGCGCCAGTTGGCGTCGTAAGCTCTGCTTCGACTTCAGAACGCGCGATGGGAATTCCGCGCAGTAGCTCAGCCGTGGCAGGAGTCGGGATGCTGCATCGCCCGTGGGCGATCTCGACGAACCCCTGGCCCGTTGGCACCGGCGAGGCGACTAATCGTTCGATCCCCAGCAGGTCGAACGCGACCGCCACACCCACAATGTCCGCAATGGAGTCCACCGCGCCAACTTCGTGAAAGTGGACCTTCTGAATCGTCGTGCCGTGGACGCGAGCCTCGGCTTCGCCCAGGCGCGTGAAAATCTGCTCGGCCAATGTCTGCTGCCGCGGCGAGAGCCGGCTGCCGCGAATCATGGCCACGATGTGGTGCAGGTGGCGGTGCTTGTGCTCCGGCTCGTGCTCGACGTCGATCTTGAGCGCGCGGAATCCGCACCTGCGAACTTCCTGAGCGACCAGCCGGCAGGAAGGCAACCCCAGCGAGTCGATCGCCGATTGAACTGCCTCCAGCGGCGCCCCGGCGTCCACCAGCGCAGCGAGCGTCATATCACCGCTGATGCCGCTGGCACAATCGAAGTAGGCGAGTTTCATGTTGGTGGATTGTAAGGGCTTGTCGTTACGGGGACCAGCGGTCCAATTCACGCCAATTTTCGCGTGCGGCAGGGCCGCTCAGGCAGGCTACTCGGCGGCAAACTCGATTGACGCGGCCGGGCCGTTTCACTATCGTACCGCCCCCGTGCGAGGCAGCAACCTGGTCCCGCCGATTGCGATGGAATTGTAGAAATTCGTTCGACGGATAGCCATGAACCTGAAGCGATCCCAGCGTCCTGCATTGCCCCCCGCCGCGGCCGCCGGACCGTGTTTGCCCTCGCGGTTGCGGGTGTTGTACATCACCGGCATCAAGCGGATCGGCAGCGCGCTGGCCGAGGCGCTGGTCATGGAAAGCGGATCCGATGTTTCGCTGGAGGAGGCGGTGGGCGCTGCGTCCGGCATGTCGCGGTTGCATGACGAAACATTCGACGTGATCCTGGTCGGGCACGATGCGGGCGACCTTAATGCGCTGAACGTCGTCGATGGGCTACGAGGAACCGGGGCGGAGGACCCGATCGTCGTTCTCGGCGAGCCGCCGGAGTCTGATTTGGCGAGCGATTGCTTCTCAGCCGGCGCTGATGCCTATCTCTGCGTTGGCACGTCGACGGCACAAAACCTAATTTGGGAAATTCAACGTGCCATCGAGCGGGCCAACCTGGTGCGCGAAAACCGTCGCTTGACGGATGCCGAACAACAGCGGCTGGCGCACGAGCAGCAGGAAGCAGACCGATTGCTCGGGCATCAACGCGCATTGCTTACCGATTTGTCAGCGACCTCAGCCGCCTGCGATAAGAGTGTCGCTGCCGTCCCGGAAGGTCTGACTAACCACTACCGCGACCTGCTGCGAGCCTACGTCATCATGGGTTCCGGCAATCTAACCGGCGAGATCGGCGGCCTGGCCAGCTTGCTCGCTGCCAACGGCTTTACGTCGCGCCAAATAATGGAGATGCATTTGGCGGTGCTGGAAGAAATGGTGCGAACCTTGGGAAGTCGCAGCGTGCGGCATGTCATCGCCCGGGCCGATTTGCTGGCGCTCGAGGTGATGGTCCATCTGGCGGAGGGATATCGCAGTCAGGTTCCGAGACAAGCTGCGCCAAGCTCGCGATTGCCACGCGCCTCTTTTGTAGACACCAAGGGCACGTTGGTGGATTCTCACTAATGAGTGACGCCGAAACCACCGTTGAGCTATTGCGGCAGCGAATGGCCGGCTTCGTCGCTGCCCGCGATTGGCAGCAATTCCACTCGCCGAAGAACCTGGCAATGGCCCTGGCTATCGAGGCGGCCGAGCTGATGGAGCACGTCCAGTGGCTTACGATCGATGAATCGCGCCAACTGGCGGAGGACCCCAGCCGCGTGCAACCGATGGCTGAAGAGCTGGCCGACGTGGTGTGCTATGCCCTGGCGATGGCCAACGCGCTGGGGATCGACCTCTCGGATGCCGTGCGGGACAAGATGGTCAAGAACGAGGCCAAGTACCCTGCGGCGGAGTTTCGCGGCCGCTATGGGCCGGAAGATCAGGGCCGGCGCACTTCTTGAGCGGGCCGATTCGCCAGGCGCCAGCGAGGCAGGTCAGTGGCCGTGATGGCGCCGTTCCCGTCGAGCCCTTTGTGCTTCGGTCCGATCGCAACGCCGATCCAGCCATCCTGAATCTGGAACTGCGTGACTTCCAGGTTCTTCAGCCGCGGATTGTCGACCAGTGTTCGCGGCACCAGCACAATGCTGCGGCTCTTGCTCAACAGCTTGCTAAAGGCGCCCCGCAGGGCGATCTGCGAGCCGGCCGTCAGACGCTCGCCGGTCATTTCGATCGGCGCGTTCCGCACCAGCCGGGCGGTCAGGCCGGTTCCTTCGGGTTCGTAATACGCCCTGACCACCAGGTTCGACCAGCGATCCTGCCCCTTGCGAACTTCAGCCAGCGTGAGCAGCAGTTCCACTCGGCCGTCATTGCAGCGGACGCGCACCGAATCCTGGTCGGCAAACTTGATATGCACGTTGCTGGGCAGCGTGTCGGCCGTGTCCTTGGGTTCGCGATTCAATTCCTTGGCCAGCCGCTGATGCAATTGCGGCAACGTCAGGTCTTCGCCATCCAGGTGCAATTGAACGATGGTGTTGTTCAGCAGGCTTTCGTGGATCTGCATGCTGGCCAAACTATCGGACGGAGCCTGGGGGCGCGGCGTGTGGGCGGCCAGTTGGTCAGTGCTGCCGACGCGAATGCGGCTGACCATCCGCTTGTCGGTGGTGTACATGTCCAGCGGCGTGGGGGACAACCCTAGCGCCACCAGCGGCTGCCAGACCTTGGCCTTGAAATTGGCGACGGCGCGATCGAGCCGCGGATCGAGCTGCTTGCTGAACCGCTCGCGGGCTTCGGCGGCCACTTTGTCTTCGACTTCACGCAGGGCCGAATCGTGCTGCTGCTGCTCTTTCTTGCTGGCGATGTGCCGGGCCAGGGGGCTTAAAAACGGCCAGTGATCGTAGTCAGTCGAGATGCCAACGACGTTGCTGTGGCTGTCGGCGTCAGCCTCGACGTCGCCGAGCTTCAGCCCGTCGCGGGAAAGCGTAATCGGCCGGTAGACGTTATACGACGTTTGTCCTTCATTGTGAAACACCGCCGGACCGCTATGAGCGGAAGTCTGCGATTCGACCACTCCGTTGGCTACCAGCACCACGCGGAACAAATTTGGATCCGGTACGAACCGCAGCCCCAGCGTGGTGAAGGCCGTGCTCTGGCCGTATACCTGCGCCCCGGCGATCTCGTCGTCCACTTCGTGCTCGACGGATGTCGGCTGCGGCAGCAAGAGATTGAGGAAGTCGGAGGTGATCGCGGCGCGGAAATTGGCGTTGCGATAATGTGTTTCCAACTGCCGGGCCAACTGCTTGGCCACGGGCGAATCCTCGGCCGAAAGCGAACGGATCGACACGGCCATTGTCTGGGCATCTGTGATCAGCCGGCTTTGCTCGTACCGCTCGACGTCTTCCAGCAAGCGGGCGACTTCCTCCCGCGCTGGGGCCAACTCCGGTTCCGGGCCTGACGGGCCGCGGCGGGACCGGTCGTGATGGCGCGAGTCATTCTGCCGCAGGTTGAGCCAACCGCCGACGCGTCGACCAAAACGGGGCGATTCGTCGCTGGCGGTTTGCGAGGTGCCGGTGCGGCGGTCGACAGGGCCGAGTGCCACGGCGTCGTGCGACGCATCGTGGGCATCGGCCTTGTTCGTCGGCAAGGGGCCGGCTAGTTCCACGGCCGCTTCCCACAGGTCCACGCGACGGGCCAGGGCGTAGGCGGCCCGACGCAAGCTAACTTGGTCCGGCTCGGAATCTAACTTCGCAGACAAATCGACGGCCGCCAGCAGCGATTGACGCAGATCGCGCACCAGCGACTTGAGCCGCGTCGATTCGGTGGCCTGGCAACGGACGAGTTCTGAAATCTTGCGTTGCACGCCGGTCGCCCAGGGGGCGATGGCCGGAGTTCGCTTTAGCGCGTCGAGTTGCGTGAGCAACAAGCCGGGCGAGGGGAGCCAACCGCTGGCCAGACGGGCGGCGATCTTGGCCTGCGCGTCTTCGGCGCTGTCCTTCGGCGGGGCAGCGGGGCCTTCCAGCGGCGAAGGCGGATGGCGCATTAACGGCGCCGCGGTGAGTTCGGGTTCGGGCAGTACCAGTTCACTAACTGGCGGAGCTGGTTCGGCCTGCTCCGGCGCCAGCGAAAGCGCAACGGGCGGGGCCTCCACCACGGCGACCGCCGCGGGAGGAGCTTCCAGCACAGGAGAAGCCGGAACGGCAACCGGCTCGGCGACGACCACTGATTCCGGCTTCGGATCTTGTGGGGCAACCGCCGCCGGCAATTCCAAAGGTCGCACTCGATTCCAGGCCAACGGCGCAGCCACCGAGAGCACGAATACGCAGACCACCAGCGCCAGATAAAACCAGGTCGGATTTCGCCGCTTCATCTCGACGATTCCCTTCTCCTCGAGCACCCACCAGGCGGGCACTCCGTGCGCACCAGTAACCAATGTAAGATCGGAATTTGGGACGAACGTGCCCAGCGGATTTCGCTGGATCAGAGGCCGGCTGTGGCCCGTACCGGTTAGGGTGCCGTGCGGGGCGCATGCACCACGCTGCTGGCGCTGGCCGTGGCGGAATGAGCAGACTTTGCGGGGCCAGCGCTGGAGGCAGTGCTGGCGAGCCAATGGCCCTTGCGAGGGGGTGGCGAGTCGAGGCGAATCACGGTCGCGAGTTGAGCGACTCGCCGGTGCTGGCAGCTTGAGTGGTCAGGTCGTCGATTGGGCAGCGTAATTGTCCGCCCAGGCTGCCAGATCGTCGGCCCCTTTGCGATGGCAGAAGTCGCCGAACGACTCGCCGGAGGTCCGCTCCTGCTTGAAGTAAATCAGTAGCGGCACCAGCGTGGGGACCACGTCCGCTTCTGCCACCAGGTCCTTGTAGAGAAAGTTGAGACGGTCTCCGACGACGCGGCCCCCCACCAGGATGGTGTATTTGCCCAGCGTCTTGCCGACCAAGCCGACGTCGGAGTTGTACGGCCGCGCGCAGCCGTTAGGGCAGCCGGTCATCCGGACGGTGAACACTTCGTCGGAGAGGCCCAGCCGAGCTAACTCCACTTCAAGCTGGTCAATGATCCCCGGCAACGCCCTTTCGCTCTCCGCCACGGCCAGCCCGCACGTCGGCATGGCGGGGCAGGCGATCGACCAGCGGCGCACCGTGCTGATCTGGTTGGTGAGCTTCACGCCATGTTCGGTGAGAAGTTTTTCCAGAGCCGCCTTGTCTTCGGCCGCGACATCACAAAACAAAATGCTCTGATTTGACGTGAGCCGAATGGCCGGCCGGAGCGTGGTGCAGATTTGCCGCAGCGCGGACTTCAATCGCAACTCGCCTTCGTCCTTGATCCGGCCATTTTCAACATTCAGGCCGTAATACCAGCGGCCGTCACCCTGCTCGTTCCAGCCCAGGTGATCGTCGAAGCACTGGACGTCTTCTGGATTGGGCGCAGGCAGCGAATGGCCGTAGTACTCTTCGACTTTGGCTTTGAACTTGTCGAGTCCCCAGTCGGCAATCACGTATTTCATGCGGGCCCGCTTGCGGTCGGACCGATCGCCGTAATCGCGCTGCACTTCGACGATGGCTCGCGAGACATCGATCACCTGATCCGGTGTGACGAACGTCAGCCGCTTGGCCACGGCCGGAAATGTCTTGGCGGCGCTGGGCGTGACGCCAAAACCGCCGCCGACCACGACGTTGTAGCCGATGATCTGCGACGAATCGCAAATCGCCATCAGCCCCAGGTCATTGGCGTAGATGTCGGCACAATTGTCCGACGGCAGGCCGATGGCCATCTTGAACTTGCGCGGCAGGTAGCGATTGCCATAGATCGGCTCGATCTCGTGGCCGTCGGAACCGCCGCCGACTAACTGCGGCTCGTCCGGATGGTCTTCGTCGGTCAACCAGATTTCGTGATACGCTGTGGTGCGGGGCGCAAAATACGACGCCAGTTGATCGGCCAGATCTTGCAGTTGCTGATGGACCGGATCGCCGTAATGCGGGGCAGGGCAGCACATCACGTTGCGATTGACGTCACCGCAGGCGCCAAGCGTCGACATCTGCACTTCGTTGATGCGGCGAATGGTATGTTGCAAATTCGATTTCAGCACGCCGTGGAGTTGCAACCCCTGGCGGGTGGTGATGCGCAGCGTTGTGTTTCCCACCTCGTCGCACAGATCGAGTTCGGACAGTAGTTGGGCGCTGGTGAGCTTTCCGCCGGGGATCTTGGTCCGCACCATCATGCTGAAGGACTTGTCCTTCTTGCCCGTTTTGCCGGAGTCGCGAATCACCTTGCGTGTGTCGCGGTCGTCCTGTTGATAGGTGCCGTGGTGTTTCAGCAATTGGCCGCTTTCCTTGCCGAACGATGCCACGTCGCTGGCGAGTTCCTGGGCAATCGTTCCGCGCAGAAAATTGCTGCCGGTTTTGAGCCCTTCAACAGGGCTAAGCTTTTCCGGACTGTTCATGATTCAGACCGCTGGGGTGGGATGCGATTAATTTTGAAGAGCGGGTAGAGGGCAGGATTTGGATTTCGGCCGAGAAACGAGGCTCGGAAACAATACCTCAGTTAGCTTATCATCATTATCGTAATTATAGGCGACTCAACCCGCACAGTATAGCCATCCGCCGGCAAAGTCACCAACGGGTTTCCTGAACCCCCAGCCCTCGCCAGCGAATATCCGTCATTGCCCACGTGCTTCCCAGCCGCTAACTTGCCACGCTATGAAGCAGGACAAACCACCCGCCGGCAAATCTTCTACAGGCAAGCGCCGCAGTCATCTCGACAAGTACCCTGCCAAGGGGCGATTCCATCCAATTCTTTTGGCGGCGACCGGTTTTGGATTTGGCTATTCGCCATTCATGCCCGGCACGGTTGGGGCATTGTGGGGGCTTCCGCTGGCCTGGCTCGTGGCGATGATCCCGGCCGTCGGACCGATCGGTGCGATCTGGCTCAAACTGGCGGCGATTGGGGTGATTTGCCTGCTGGGGATTCCGCTCTGTTCGGCCGCGGCGATTCGATTGGGAGTCAAGGATCCCTCGGCGGTCGTGTTCGATGAAATCGCGACGATGCCGATTGTGTTTCTGTTTGTCACGGCGGCTGACATGGCGAGCCGACCATGGATTCTGATTCTGGGGTTCGTGCTGCATCGTCTGTTTGACATTACCAAGCCGCCTCCGTGCAGACAGTTGGAACGGCTGCCGGCCGGACTGGGCATTATGAGCGACGATGTGGCGGCGGCTGGCTATGCCCTGCTGTGCTTACAGGGGGTGATGCATTTTATCGTGCCGCATCTAGGTGGCTGACATCGCCGCCAGCAGTGAGCTAGAATCACCAACCTTGGTTCGCCGCAGCCGATCTGAAATTTGGCTTTTCTGAGTAAATAGGCTGCTGAATATCGGGCTAGCCGGACTGGGGCTACGATTCGGGAAAGGAACACTGTGAGCGCGAGAATTCTGGACGGCAAAGCACTCGCGGCGCGGATCCAAGCCGAGCTGGCCGACGAAGTGGTCGAGTTCATCGCGAACAATACCACGGAACCAACGCTGGTCGCCGTGCTCGTCGGCGAAGATCCCGCCAGCGAAGTCTATGTGCGAAGCAAGCGCAAAGCGTGCGAGCTGGTGGGCATGGAGAGCCGGCTGCAACGGCTCCCCGCGGACGTAACGCAGGATGAGCTGCTGCGCATCATCGGCCGCTTGAACAAAGATGACGAAGTTCACGGCATTCTCATCCAGTTGCCACTGCCGCCGCAGATTGACGCCACGCGCGTGCTGCATGCGGTCTCGCCGCACAAAGACGTCGACGGGTTTCACCCGGAAAATGTTGGCCGATTGGTGCAGGGCCGACCTCGGTTCGTCCCCTGCACGCCGCGCGGCATTCAGGAATTGCTGCGCCGCGAAGGGATCGAAACCGCCGGCCGGCATGTGGTGGTGGTGGGGCGTAGCGACATCGTGGGCAAGCCGCTGGCCAACATGCTAATTCAGCGCGGCCCCGGCGGTGATGCGACGGTGACGCTTTGCCACAGCCGCACGCCGAACCTGGCTCAGTTTACCAAACAGGCAGATATCCTTGTCGCCGCGATCGGCCGGCCCAAGTTCATCACCGCCGACATGGTCAAACCCGGAGCGGTGGTCATCGACGTGGGGATCAACCGGACTGACGCGGGCCTGGTCGGCGATGTGGATTTTGATTCGGTTCGCGAAGTGGCCGGAGCGATCACGCCCGTTCCTGGCGGCATCGGTCCGCTGACGATCACGATGCTGTTGGCCAACACGCTGCTTGCGGCGCGCGAAGCGACGGCATAGTCGTTATTGTTGCGTCGCGGTGCGTTGCCGCAGCGCCTCGTAAAAAATCACGGCCGCCGCGGCCGAGACGTTGAGGCTGTCGGCGGTGCCGAGCATGGGGAGCCGCACTCCCTGGACGTCGTCGCCACTCCAGACCGGCGAGACGCCGGTTGCTTCGGCGCCCAGGATGATGGCGGTCGGCTTCGTCAGATCGACTTCCCAAGGCGCCGCCTTGGCGTCGAGTCGTGCGGCGACCATTTGCACTTGATGCTCACGAAGCCATTGTGCAATCGAAGCCGAATCGGTCGCACAAACGGGCAGGCGGAAAATTGTGCCGAGACTGGCGCGGATCGCATTAGGGTTGAACAGGTCGGTGGCCGGATCGGCGACAATCAGGGCCGAAACGCCCGCCGCGTCGGCGCTGCGAACCACCGCGCCGATGTTGCCCGGTTTCTCGACTCGCTCAAGAACGGCCACCAGCGGACACGACGGCAGCACGAGGTCGGCCAGCGAACAATCCGGAATTTCCGCGACCGCCACGATCCCCGCGCTCCGCTCGCCGAACGCCAAGCGTTCCAAAACCGCCGGGGATACAGCAAAAACAGCGGTCCCCCGTTCGGTCAGATCGGCCAGCATCGCGTTGGGAGGAGATTCAAATTGATCGGGGCAAAAGAAGACTTCGAGCAGCTTTACCTCGGCCGCGGCGGCGGCAGAGATCTCGCGCAGTCCGTCGACCAGCGTTCGCCCATCCTCCCGCCGATGCTGGCCCCGACGCAGCCGGGCCGCCCGCTTGATCCGCTCGTTTGCAGGGCTGCTAATGGCGGGAAACGTCATCGCCTCTCGCACAATGAATGAGGAAGTGTGCGACGACACCGGCACACAGCGATGTTATCGTGCGAACCAGCGCGACGCGATGCCGCCGGCCAACTGCCGGCCGTCGGAGGTGGTGAGCGCCAGTCCCCCCGATTCAATCTTGCGCCCCTTGGACTCGGCGAACGTACCCGAGAGCATTCCTTCGAGTTCGGCGGGGAGCAGCTTCGTGGTATGGCAGGATAGCAGGACGAATCGTCCATGCTCGGCCATCAGTTCAGCACACATCTCAAGCAGTGGCTTGAGGTGCTCTTGGATTTTCCAGACCTCCCCCTTCGGCCCGTGGCCGTAGGTGGGCGGGTCCAGGATCACGCCGTGATAGGTGTTCTTGCGCTTCAATTCGCGCGTGACGAACTTCGTGGCGTCCTCGGTGATCCAGCGGATCGAGGCATCGCCGAGGCCGGACGCCTCCGTGTTTCGGCGAGCCCAAAGAACCGTGTTTTGGGCCGAGTCGACATGCACCACTTCGGCCCCGGCCGCCGCGGCCGCCATCGTGGCCCCGCCCGTGTAGGCAAACAGGTTCAGAATACGCAGCGGTTCGCCGGCCGATTTGATCTGGCGATTAATCCAGTCCCAGTTGACCGCCTGCTCGGGAAAAATCCCTACGTGGCCAAAGTCGGTCAGCTTCAGCTCGAACGTCAGCTTTCCGTATTGAATGGGCCAGGAGAGCGGCATGGCCTTCTTGCTGCGCCAGTTGCCTCCCTCGGGCTCGCGACGTACGTAGTCGGCATCCGCCTTTTGCCACAGCAGCGGCTCACTCGGAGATACGCCTTCCGCGACGGGACAGGGGCGGCTGAGCACGAACTGGCCAAAGCGTTCGAGGCGGCGGCCGTTGCCGAAATCCAACAGTTGATATTGATCTTTGCGAAACATCTCAGCGGAGAACCCATCGGCGGGGACTTGTTGGCGGGCGATATGTGAGCGGCCAGTACCCCAACCGAACGCTCCCCGATGCGGAGAACGCCGGCCACTGCGGAGCGTTTTCGATAGACTGCCTAAGCCGTTGCACAAGACGAATGGAGCATTCTAGCAGCGTAGAGGGTGAACTATCAAGCGCTTATCAATATGATTCCACTCAGGCCGCTCATTTGTCCTAAAATACGCATTTTCTCCATTTTCAGGCAGGCTATTTTCCAGCCAGTCCATTCGGGCCGCGAATTGCCAAATTCACATATTTGGCGAAATCCCGCAGGGCCGTATCATCGGCCGGCCATCGGGTTCCCGTACGACTCGCTGGCCAGCACTGCGCTCCCGTATTCATGCAAAACCGGTTTCCCCAATGCGTAGCCTGTTAATCGTCAAGCTCAGCTCGCTGGGGGACGTGATCCACACGTTGCCCGCGGCCCAGGCCTTGCGGCGCGCCTTCCCGAGCGTTCATCTCGGCTGGGCGATCGATCGTGCGCACGCCGGCATCCTGGCTCGGCAAACGTGGCTGGACGAAGTGATCGAGCACGACCGGCGCAATGTGCGAACATTCGCGGATTTTATTCGCCGGCTGCGGCAGCGCCAGTGGGACGTGGCGGTGGACTTCCAGGGACTGCTGCGGAGCGGCCTGGTGAC
>JAIOQB010000137.1 GCA_021413585.1 Planctomycetia bacterium | reverse complement strand
CTCCCGTAGTAAGCATGCGGGAAGGTGCCGCCGATCTCTTCGCCGTTGGTGCAGTTCATCGGGCAGGGACCGGGAAGCGTGGCGCCGTCGAGACTCGATCCATCGACGGAGAAGTCGCTCGCCGGACGCGACCAGCCGCCGGCGTTGAGCCGATTGGTGGGAAGCGCGCCAAACCGCTTACCTTTGCGATAGACATAGGGGCGGCCTGCCGACTCGGCATAGATGATCGTGTTCGACAATCCGTCGGTCACGTCTCCGATGCGCGGCTCACCGTTCTTGGTGAGGATGCCAGCGCCGGCTTCGTCCACCAGTGCGGTGTCCTTCAGCCGCTGATCGACGCTGATGGTCGGCGAATAGTCGGTGACGGCCGCGACGTCGGCAGTCCAAGGGCTGGCCTCGGGCAAACCATCGAGCCGCTTAGGCTCGATCGAGGCGGGGCAGAGAAACGACGGAATGACGGTTTGCACCGCTTCCTTGTTGACGGGATCGCTCCAGTTCTTGCTCTGGTCGTATTTGTCATAAACATTGCCCTGGTCGATATAGGGCAGGATGAACGTCAGGCCCGCGATGCGCGGCAGCGTCGTCAAACCCGCCGGGCGCACGCTGGAGGGGAACTTTCCTTTGGAGTCGTGAAAGTTGTGCGCCGCCAGAGCCAATTGTTTGACGTTGTTCTGGCATTGGCTGCGCCGCCCCGCCTCCCGAGCCATCTGCACGGCCGGCAGCAACAGGGCAATCAAGATGCCGATGATCGCGATCACCACGCGCATTTCGATCAGCGTGAATCCACGCCGCTTGAGTGTACGTTTGAGAGTCATCGTTTTGTCTCCGTAGTAGTGTGTTGGAAAATGTGGACGCATCCATAACATCCGAGAATGGTCGTTAGCGCTTCAGCGCCAGCGGGGCAAGCTCATTTTCTCCGACCGCAATCTTCACGCGCAAATCGGTCGTCTTGGGGCTGGCGTAGCGCGACGGCAGCACGTTGGGGCCCGGCTCGAAGCTCTCCCCGTTTTTCTGCGCGGGGCGTTGCACTACGGTTACCAGATATTCCCCTTCCGGCACGCCGTCGCCGGTGGCGTAGGTGGTCAGCGTGAACCGTCCATCCGCTTCCGAAAGACCCCGGGCCGAAGGGGCGGGTTCCGCTGCCTTCACTCCATTGACTGTCCCTGTAGTCGCCGCCGGCTCGCCCTGGCGATGCAAGACAACCAGGGCGCCTTGCAACGGCTTCCCTTCCAGAAACACCTGGCCGCGCGCGAAATTGGTCGGCACGCGGGGCGCTTCCGATTTCGAGCAGCCCGCAGCCGTGGCGATCACGAGCACAGCGGCTGCCAATACAGTCCCCGTTCCGCTCCCCGAGGGACGGCGAACGGGTTTTTCCTTTTCGACACCCATAACTTTCTCCTTCTGTCTAAAAATGATAAAACTAGAAACGTGAGCTAAGTCAGGCCGAACGGCTAAGCAAATCCGTACTCACACGAACCGTCGGGCGAGACTTCCGCGAGGGGGCCACGACGGTGATCTGGTCGTCCACCGTCAACACTCCGGCTACCTTGCGAGCAAATGAAACGGCCAATTGCCGGTGATAAAAGGAACTCACCCGGCCACTGAGCCGCACGCGTCCGTCACGCGCCGTGACGGACAGGCGACGCAAATCGCCCACCTGCCGGGTGGAGAGAAACAGAAACACGCGCCGCGCCAACTCCTCGTCCGCCGAGCGGTCGCTTTCGAGCGTATTGAGAATCGCAATCTGATCGAATGTGAATATCGTGGTGGTCAACATGGTCGGGTTCCTTTGTGAGTGGGATGTCCAAAAATGCGTCTGATGGTTGGTTGCTGTGAGTGGGACATCACCGCTCAAGCGATGGATGTCCTAGTGACGTCACATCGAGCCCGCTGACGCCTGGACCTTGGGCCAAGCAAGCGGCTGTGATGCGACCGGCGAAGCCGATCAGCAGCAACAACAACAACAATCACGCAGCCAGGGCATCGACAGCCACAGGCGGGTTGCGGAGGCGACGGGCAAGTCGCACTGGGAAGGCTCAACTGGATCGAACATTTCTTTCGGGGCGTACATGACCACTCCTGGTGGTTAAGTCGCCTCCGGAGATCCGGTCGGCTGGGTTAAGAATGGGACACAACAAACTTATTTGAGGTTCATGCTCCTAGCGGAGTCAAAACAATTTCGTTCTACAAATTATCGTGTTCACGCTTTCAACTCTCACGCGTATTTCGCGCCACGGGAGAATTATTTTTTACGATCCGCTTTTTCTCCGTGCGATCGATCTGCACGATCACGCCGTCCTGCACGATGATCTGCACCGAGCCGTAGCGCAGCCCGTCGAGCAATTCCAGAATCTCGGCGAGTTGCTCGTGGCTGATGCCGGCCGGCAGGCGAATCTGGCCGTTGGTGGGTTCGTGGGAAATCTCGTCCATGGCTTGCGCTCCTCGGTAGTTCGCAACACGTTGATTCACAAAGCGGTGCAACGGCGGCACGCGATTGGGCTGATGCGGATGATTCATGGCTAAATGGTGTATTCAGGAACAAATACGCGCGCCGTGCGCGGATAGACGAACACGGCGTCGCCAACTTTCAATTGCAATTGTTGGTATCGATCGAGACTCAAATCCACGAACAACTCGCTCCGGTCAGCGGTCGAGAGGCTGATCTTGGCCACCGGACCGGCAGGATTGATCCGT
>JAIOQB010000136.1 GCA_021413585.1 Planctomycetia bacterium | reverse complement strand
GGGCATCTCGTTTATTCCGCCCACGATTATCCGGCGTCGGTCTACCAGCAGTCGTGGTTCAGCGATCCGAACTACCCCAACAATTTGCCGGCGGTGTGGGACCGCAACTGGGGCTATTTGTTCCGGCAGGGAACGGCGCCGGTGATCCTGGGCGAGTTCGGCAGCAAATTGGCCACTGCCAGCGATCAACAGTGGTTCGACAAGATGACTGCGTATCTTGGCGGAGACCTCGATGGCAACGGGACCAACGATCTGGCCTCCGGCCAGCAAGGAATCAGTTGGACGTATTGGGCCTGGAATCCCAACAGCGGCGACACCGGAGGGATCCTGGCCGACGACTGGACCAGCGTGAACCAGTCCAAAGTGGCCAAGCTCACGCCGATTGAATTCTCGTTCGGCGCCGGCAATGCCACCACGACCGCGATATTCACCGTCGGCCTGTCGCAGGCCAGCACGCAACAGGTCACCGTGCAGTACACGACGGTCAATGGCACCGCGACGGCGGGAAGCGATTACACGGCCACCAGCGGCACGCTCACTTTCGCGCCGGGCGAAACGTCGCTGACGATCGCCGTGCCGGTGGTCCGCGATCTCATTGCCGAGTCGACTGAAACATTCACAATACAATTGAGCAGTCCATCCGGCGCCACGCTTGCCCGCGCTAGTGCGACGGGCACCATCCAGGATGACGACACGGTTTCCGTACCGCTGCCAAGTGCCTCTATCGGAAATCTATCGCTCAACGAGGGAAACAGCGGGACCAGCACGGCCCGCTTTACGGTCACGCTCAGCGCCCCGGCCAGCGGACCTGTGACTGTCGCCTACGAAACGGCCAACGGCACCGCGACCGCCGGCAGCGACTACACGGCAAAAACGGGCACACTCACATTTGCCGCCGGCGAGACGACCAAAACGATCGATGTTGTGATCGTGGGCGACACGCAAGTCGAAACCAATGAGACTTTCGTCGTTCGACTAACCTCCGCCACGGGAGCGACGATTGCAACCCCGCAAGCGACTGGCACGATTGTCAACGACGATCAGCCGCCGCCGCTCCCCACGCTTTTAATCGGCAATGCAACCGTCACCGAAGGGAACAGCGGCACGGTGAACATGACGTATACCGTCACGTTGTCGCAAGCTTCGTCGAGTCCCGTGACCGTGAAATACGCCACCGCCGACGGCACGGCGCTCGCCGGTAGCGACTACAACGCGGCCAGCGGCACGCTCACCTTCGCGGTGGGCGAGACGAGCAAGATCATTACCGTGGCGGTGCGCGGCGACACGCTGGTGGAAGGGGCGGAAAACTTTCGCGTGGTATTGAGCAACGCCAGTGGCGCGACTATTGCCGCGGCCACCGGCACTGGAACGATCACCGATGACGACCAGCCGCCAGCCGCCAGCCCCGTCACCCTAACCAAAGGAGACGACTGGGGCGCGGGTTACATCATGAACGTCAAGATCAAGAACACCACTGCTACCGCCATCAACAACTGGCGTTTGGAGTTCGACCTGGCCGCCGACATCGTCAACATCTGGAACGCTACCATTGTCAGTCACGTGGGAACCCACTACGTGATTCAAATGGTGCCGTGGAACGGTACGATCCTGCCAGGCGGCGAAGTGGCGTTTGGATTTCAGGCCGCCGGCACGGGTCGCATCGCCTCGAATGTGAGCCTCAACGGCATCCCGGTGTGATTTGTCGTATAATAGCGACCCTACCAGCCTGTTGAATGGATGCTGTCTGAAAGGGTCATGCTGTGAATCGATTCGGCGAATCTCACTTGCTGCGCAGCGGCGTTGCGTTGGCGACTCTTTTGACGATGGCGATCATCGCGCGACCGGCGACGTCGGCCGAGTCTGAGCCCGCGAAACCCGAGCCAGTGAAAAGAATCGTCGCGTGGGACGTTCCCGCACTCTCAAAAATCCCCGCGATTCACGACACGAAAGAACGCGCCGCCAAGGGAATGCGGGCGTTCTTCTACGAAGGAGCCGATTACAAAGGCCGGCCAACCTGGGTGTTCGCTTACTACGCCGCCCCGGCCGGAAAAATGCCGGAGGGTGGCTGGCCCGCGGTGGTGTGTGCCCATGGGGGCGGGGGCTCGGCGTATCCCGACTGGATCAAGGAATGGAACAAGCACGGTTACGCCGCCATCGCCATGGACCTCGAAGGGCATCTGCCGGGCGGGCGTTCGCACGGCGTGCCCGGGAACTTTCCTCCCAACGCGGGGCATGAAAACGCCGGGCCTGCCCGCAAGGATTGGTTTGGCGACAGGGACTTGCCCGACAACGAGCAGTGGTTCTATCACGCCGTGGCCGACGTGATCCGCGCCAATTCGCTGCTCCGCTCGCTGCCGGAGATCAACCCCAACAAAATCGGCCTGACCGGTATCTCGTGGGGTGGGACGATCGTCAGCACCGTAGCGGGCGTGGACCGGCGGTTCGCGTTCGTCATCCCCGTCTACGGCGGCGGCTTTATCCACGAGAGCGACAATCCGGGCCTGTCGCAATGGTTCCCGCCAAAGAACATGACCGCCGCGCAGTTTCTAGACTACCGCACCAAGTGGGATCCGTCGGCCCACTTGCCGCACGCGAAGATGCCGATGCTGTGGGTGAGCGGTTTCACCGACCCGGTGTTCCCGGTCAACATCTTCGCGAAGTCGGCCAAAGCAGCGGGCGGGCCGAGCACGATGTGCGTCCGTCCTTGGATAATTCATGCCCACGGGTCGGGATGGGAAGAGGCGTGGGAAATCTACGCGTTTGCAAACAGCATCGTGAAAGGAGAGGCCCCGCTGCCGAGCCTGGGCCCGCCGCACGTCGATCCTAAGGACGGCCTGGCGCACGTCACGTTTCAAGGCAATGTAAAGAAGGCCGAGATCTTGTATACAACGTCCAGCGGTAACTGGAAGCAACGGCGTTGGGACAAACTGCCCTGCCGCGTTGCCGCTGGCGAAGTGATCGCCAGCAAACCGCTCCCCAAAGGGGCGACGGTTTTCAACGTCAACGCCTGGGACCAGCGAGACAATCTGGTCAGCTCAGGGTTGGTCGACATCGAACCGAGTAAGTAGGTCTCGCCTGCCGGGCGTGACCTTGAAGCTCGCGCGGCGGGGACTGTCCCATTTCGCGCAGCGAAATAAGGGACTGTCCCCCTGCGTTCAGGAAGCGAGGGGGACAGTCCCCCTGCACAGATGCAATCAAGTTTTTCGGCGCTCGTTGCCGCTAGATTGTGGAGACTTTTCTTCAGGGGGACAGTCCCCGACGTGTGGCCGTGTAGGTTCCGCCCGCCGGGCGGTACCTCATCTCACGGTTTGGCCATTTCCCCCATCGCGCTTCGCGGAACCGCCCACACCCACCAACGAACCCACCACCCCCCGCAACCCTCGCACCACTCGGGCCATCCGCTCAAAGTCGATCTTATCCACCGTGTCTTCCGCCGTGTGGTAGTGCGGATAGCGAAACGGGGCCGTGTCCGTGACCATCAGGGCCGGATAGCCTTCCTGCCAGAACGACCAGTGGTCAGAACGTCCGATGCTCGACATCGCTTCCGGCAGCGCCGCGCCCTCGGAGGGAAAGTGCTCTGACTGCCGAAACGCCCCGATCACTTGCCGGACCAGGCGGCCATAGCGCGTGTTCCCGATAAAACCGATGAAGTTCCCCCGCGAGGGATAGATCCGGCCGATTGGCGGCGGATATTTCTGCGAACCCGGCTCGTCGCTGTAGCAGCCGATGGTCTCCAGGCTCAGCATGGCAGTCACCTTTTCCCCGCGCTGCCGGCAGCGGCGAGCGTAGACCGACGAACCCATCAGCGGCGTGTGGGCATATGGGAGTTCCTCATTCACAAACGCCACGAACCGCAGCGTCCGGTCGGGGCGAGTGCCGACAAATGTTCGCGCCAGGCTGAGCACCGCCGCCACCCCGCTGCCGTTGTCGTTCGCCGCGGGCGACCCATGTACCGAGTCGTAATGCGCCCCGATCACGACGATTTCATCGGCCCTGGCCGTGCCCGGGATTTCGACCTCCAGGTTGCAGCACGTCGTGCCGGAAACGTCGTATTCCTGGCGCAGAACATTGAAGCCCGCCTGCGCCAACTCGGCCGCGATATAATCCGCCGCCAACGCCAATTCACGAGGCCGATGCACCACATTCCGCTCGCCAATCACCTCGGCCAGATACGCCACATCGCGCCGCAACTCCGCTGCGAGCTGCATCAGACCATCATCGGCCGCAGGCAAAGGGCCACGATGACATCGCCCCGGCATCCGAATCGTATGCCAACCCGCGGCGAGGGAGTCTCGCAGCAGAGGCCACCATTTCGGGCGCGGTTTGGGGCTGGCGGGGGAATGCATAGCGGGCAATATAACAGTGTTCTTATGGCTGTTTCGCGGAGGATGTTCAATGTGTCGCTAAACTATGCGACGCCCACACTGATAGTCGACTTGTGGCGAAAGCTATTCGTTCGGCTCTCACGTTAGCTCAATCTGACGATGCTGACTTTTTCGGACGGCATCTCGATGTTATGGTAATATGGTACATCTCGTTCGTTGGGGGATACGGTAATGTTTTAATTAAATTAAATATGGAAGCCTTCGATGAAAATCCCTGATCGACTAGCGGAATTGTTGGGACGAAACCAGGAATTCGACGGATTGGTCAAGTCCGCGATTGCGCGTATTGAGCCCTGGATTACAAATAGCCGTCTCCCCTTCTTTCCAGAGTATACCGACCATGGCATCGAACATTTAGAACTGGTCTTAGCCACAGCATCATCACTGATTCGGGACCAAGCGTGGAGCGTGTTTACGCCCGCAGATTCCGCAGTCATCATTCTTTCGATTCTCTTTCACGACTGCGCGATGCACCTCACGGAAGACGGATTTGTTGCGTTGCTCAACATTCCTTGGCGCGATCGAAGCATCGAAGATATGAAGGACCGCGCCTGGCATATTGAATGGGAAGACTTCTTGGGCGAAGCGTCACGTTTCGACGGCAGGAAACTGAATTCATTATTTGGCGATTTGACGCCCGTTCGACCCCCGCCAAGTAATCCGAGCGAATGGACCAATAAGGATCGATTGTTAATTGGCGAGTTTCTCCGACGGCACCATCCTCGGTTGGCGCAAGAAATCGTCTCATTTGGGGTACCGGGCCCAGATAGTGCAGTTCAATTGACAGTTGCCGACTTATCGGCCACGCCATTGCTTTCGCTCGCAGGCCTAGTTGCAAGGAGTCATGGGGCCCCCATAAGACGATTTTTGCCCGTTCTGGAACGCCGGTATGGAAGTGGTGGCCATCGCGCATGTCGAAATGTCCACGTAACTTTCTTAATGGTACTTGTACGCGTGGCGGATTATTTGCAAGTTCAAGCAGAACGAGCGCCTCAACAAGTACTCGCCGTGAAGTCCCTAACTAGCCCTGCTTCACAGCGTGAATGGCGTGCACATTCGTCCATACTCGATATTCGTCAGACGACGGAAGATCCTGAAGCGTTGCACATTGAGGCAAGGCCACCTGATGTCGAAATATTTTTTAAGGTGAGGGACTGGATACGCGGGATACAGGGCGAGTTGGACGATTCATGGGCGGTACTTGGTGAGGTCTATGGCCGGTATTCCGAACTAGCACCCTTGGGCATCGTTCTCCGTCGCATCCGTTCCAATACAGATGACATTGAGGCGATTTCCGCCACGTTAAAGTTTATTCCAAAGCGAGCCGCATTTCGGGCCGCCGATGCCGACCTTTTGAAATTACTTATTGGTCCACTTTATGGTGATAATCCTTCCATCGGAATGCGAGAGCTTATTCAAAATGCAGTCGATGCGGTACGAGAATTAAATGTACTCTTAAACGACCGCGGATTGACCCGCGCCGACCTTCCGTTCGAGGCGAGCGCTGCTGACGTCGTTGCGTCCGTCGAAAAAGACGGGAGCGGTCAACATTGGGCTACAGTAAGTGATGTCGGACTTGGAATGACTGCCGACGTAATTGTTAATTATTTCTTAACTGCGGGCGCCTCTTTTCGACGAAGCGAAGACTGGCGCAAGTCCTTTGAAACGAGTGAGGGAAAATCAAAAGTACTCCGAGCTGGTCGGTTTGGCATTGGAGCCCTCGCAGCATTTCTTCTCGGGAATGAAATTCACGTCACAACTCGACATGTCGATTCACTCGAAGGAATATCGTTTAGTGCGACGGTCGAAACAGAATTCGTAGAACTCAAAAAGTGCAACAGATCAATTGGCACATCTGTGCGAATCCCTTTGAACAGCGATATCGCCCAAAGACTAAGCAAGGCGATTGAAGAAGATTGGGACTACTCAAACCGTCAAATTGTGCAAGTGGATGAAAACGATAATCTTAATGATGTTCCTGAGCTTGATCCAAACGACTCCTCGAATGATGTCGAAGTACTTAATATCACCCCTGACTATTCAGAGATTGACGAGCCAGGACTTAGCGATTGGGACTGGTATTGCCTTGCAACACCATCGCTGTCACGTTCGTTTCTAGGTGCACAAATTGACCAGCGGTATTCTCTAGGAGAGCTTGACGCAGACATGCGCTGGAAGCGAATGGACCACAATTACTATGATGGAATCTTTTGGTCATACGAAGAAGGTCCACCGCTAGCATGTAATGGGATCATTATTCCCTCTCACGATGATCAAGCATGGCGTGATGAATGGGGGTTAATTTGCCCTAACATTCATGTGAGGGATCCTGACGGTCATTTTCCATTAAATCTGCAAAGGTCCGATTTACAAACCAAGAAAGTTCCGTTTTCTCATGAACTTGCGATAGATGTGGCGCGGAGCTTTTGCGCATTCGCATTGATGAAAACGCCACTTGAAATAGCATCGTTGCAACCAGCAATTGCGGATTTGCACGAATTAGATGCGCCCCATATTCCGATGCAAGGGCGAATTCACACCAGTCAGTGGTTTTTCGCTTCTGACGGCATCTCCTTTTTACATCCTGATCTATTCAGGGCGGCCGGATGTAGGACATTGGTGATCGCGAGAATTGCGAAAAACTCTGGGCAATATTCGTATCTTAGCCGACCACTCTTGCCCGGCCTTGGTTACTTGGTCATGGATCAGACTTTAACTTTAGCACGACTTGATTTGTGGATTCGCGAACTAAGCGACCTTCCCTTTGGGTTTTCATCGTATGAGCGCTACGCCGGAAGATGGCGGCGGGCGCACTCGTTGCTAGGACAATTTAACAGAATTGGAACAAGGATCCTGCTTACAAAAAACGCGTTAAATCGCTATGAAAAAGTTAAGACCGCTAAAAACGCGTGGCGTCTCGTCAACACCATCGAATGGGAGTCAAATGGCTGGGTACTAGTTCAAGTAGGTAATTGCGACGCGGAATCATTTCCATTCCGGGAGTTTGCGGATGCCAGTTCGCCTGTGAACATCACTGATACACTGTCTGAATGTTATTTTGACGTCGAAAGTAAGCCAATTCTTCGAAAAGTTGTCGCCGAACAATGGAGAATGATATTTGGGCAGCCGCTGCTTCCCTTTGCGGCGAATGAGCGACAGAAGTTGCATTGTGCGGTTGAGGAAATATTGAAACCATATTTCGCTGCAATCAATATTTGATGGTATCGAGGTTTTCCCGCTTGTCGTTAGTGCATATGGCTACGGCATCGCCGCCGCTTTAGCCCGATAAGCCGCCACCGCCAATTGTGCCCGTGGGTCAGTTCGCGGAACGAGTGCCGCCAGCGCGGCCTGGCGGACTTCGCCGCTGGCGTCGTTCAGGGCGGCGATCAGGGCGTCCATCGTCGCGGGTTCGTTGGATTGCTGCAGGGCTTGGACGCAGAGCAATCGCAACTGGTCGTCGATGTCCTTCATCGCGCCGGCCAGGGTGGGGACGGCTTTGACGCTGGGGATCGATTGGAATCGGGTGGCGGCCAGGCGCCTGATCTCTATGTCGCCATTTGATGATAACGCCGCGAGCATGGCTGCTTCGGAACCTTCGTCGCGCCGCGCGGCTAGCAACGTCGCGGCGGTTAGGCGCACTTCGGGGATTGGGTCTGCCAGGGCCTCGACAATCAACGCGGTCGCCGGGGCGCCGTCGATTTTGGCCAGCCCCTTGAGCGCGGCGATCCGCAGCGCGTCTTCCTCGTGCTTAGCCGCCGCGCCGAGCGCCTCGAGGGCCGCAGGCGTCGGGTGCGTTTGAAATCGCAATGCGGCTTGCAGCCGAATATCGACGCGGGGGCTCGATGCCAGCGCTTTGAGCAGCAGATCGGTGCAGGCCGGATCGGGACGGGAGCGAATGATCTCCAGGGCGGCGCCGCACAACTCGTCGTCCGGATCCGCCATCACCCTGGCCACGAGGGGAATCACCGCCGGATCGGGGAGCAGGGCCAGCACCTTGATCGCTTCAATCCGCAGGGAGGCTTCGGGCATCGCCAAAGCTTTGCCCAGCCCGTCGATCGCGCGGGGAGATGGACTCCGCGCGAATCGCTGCAGCGCCTGCTGGCGAATCTGCCAATCGATGTGGCTTAAGTGCGGAATCACCGCATCGTCGGCCGCCGGCCCAGGTATCGCGCACAAGAGCGTGGCCGCCGTGAGGCGAACATTGGCCGACGGATCATTGAGCAATGGCGCGATGATCCCAATCGCCTCAGCCGCCGGCGCATGGCAAGCAACCTGCAATGCGTTCTCGCGCAATTCCGCGTCGGGGTGGCGGACCACTTCGCGCAGCAGGGCAATCACCGCCGGAGTCGGCGGATTGCGAAACAGGCTTTGCACCGCCGCGCGACGGACGAACACGTCGGGGTGCGACGCGAGCGCCTGTAGCAGCGCCTGCTCCGCCGCGTCGTCAGGATTCTGGCTCAGCCGCAGCGCCGCCGCCTGCCGGATGCTGGCCTTCGGATCGTTCAAGAGTTTGATTAGCACCGGCACGGCCTGCGGGCCAATCACCTTGGCCTCCGCCGGCAGCAACGCCTCGTCGGTCACCTTGGCCGGGTCGAGCCCCCGCGATTTCTGCACCACTTCGCGAACGATATAGGCCGGATCGTCAATCGCCACGTCCACCAGCGCTTGCGCCTCCGGCGTGTGAAGTTGCAGTAGTGCCGCCACCGCGCAGGTTCGCACCAGAGCGTCCGGGTCTTTCAGGCAGAGCTTATGGAGTTCCATCATCTTGATCGACGTCGGCGCGTATCGAGGGAATCGCCCGGCGGCCAACTGGCGGACCAGCACATCGGGGCTCTGCATCAATCGCATCATCGCGGCGTTGGCCGCCGGGTGCGGATCGCCCCGCAGCACGCCCGCGGCTGCGGCGCGGACGCGCGGCACTGGATCGTCGGCCATCTGCACCATCATGTCGAACGTCTCCGACCAGGGAGGGCTGGACAGGGCGTCGAGCGCCTGGGCCGGCGTCAGCCCCTGCTCGATCCCTTGCTGGATCTTGGCCAGACGCACGGCCCGAACCAACTCGACCACGTCGAAGCGGACGACCGCACTGGGATCTTTGAGCGCTTCGCGCAGCGCGGGTATTACCCGGGGAGTGATAAACTTCGGCATCCGGAATCGCTGCCAGCTTAGCTGCCGCATCCACGGTTCGCGCGAAGACGCCAGATTGGCCAGCATCACGTCCTCGGCCACCTTGCCGGGCCGGTTCCACAGCAACGCTCCGGCCATGTCGCGCTCATTGGCTTCCTGCGAGTGCGACATTTGCAGTAGCAAAGCGTCTGCGTCGTCGCCTGCCAGCCTGACTAGCGCCTGGGGAGCGCTGCGCCGCAGCAAGTCGTCCTGGCTCGCTATCGCCACGCGAATCGCCGGCAGCGCTTGTGGGCTGGGGATCGCCGCAAAACGAGTCATGGCGATGCGGCGAATCAGCAGATCAGAATGGTTTTTCAAAGCGGCGATCAAGGCCACTTCGGCCGCCGGTTCCTGGCGTTTCGATAAAGCGGTGGCAGCGCTGCGCCGCACACCCGGCTCGAGGTCCGCCAACGTTCGCTCCAGCAGCGCAATGGCCCCCGGGTCGGGCATGTTTGCCACGCCGTCCACGGCCAGCAACCGTAATCCATCATCCGCGCTGGTCAACAGCTTGTCGTAGGCTGCCACGATGGCCGGGTGCGCATGGCCGGCTAGTTGCTTCGCGATCCGCAAGCGCAACGCCGTATCGGGATGCCCGACCATCGCGCGGCTAAGCGTGTTCCAGGTGGTGTCTGTATCGAACGACATCAGCGACTGCGCGGCCAGTTGGCGAAGTTCCACATCGCGGTCGTTGAGAATCTTCACCAAGGCGTCGACCTCGTTTGAAGGCTCGACGGAGTTGAACCTCGCCAGCGCAATAATGGCCGCTTTGCGGACCTCTCGATTGGGATCGCTGAGTGCCCGCACCAGGGCGGGAGTGTCGAACGGATCGATCAGTTGCCCGGCCGCGGCAATCGCTTGCACCCTGGCCCCTTGATCGGCGGAGCGCAGCGCGGCGGTCAGCGAGCTTTCCGGATCGGGCTTCTTGCTCTTGTCGGCGACGAACCGCACGCCCCACCAGATGATCTCCTGCTTCGCCTCGCCGGGGATGAAGGCGACCTCGAACTGTTGCTTGACGCCGTGCGAATCCTTCAAGGGTACGTACAGCGGCCACTCCGCTTCGCCGATTCCGATGGGCACGTTGGCAGCCTGCTGGCCGTCGATGGTGACGACGATCTGCCCGGCGTGCGACACCGCGTTGCCGGGGCGGACGTGGACCATTAGCCAGCGGTCTGCCGGGCCGACCGCCGCGCTGAGCGTCAACCGCAGTTCGCCATGCGAGGCAAACAGCCCTTTCAACGGAACGGGATTGCTGGGATTGGTGAGGTCCCACTCGTTTCGCTGCTCGGTGGTGGTGTCGTTGCCGGGATGAAGCTGCCAGCCTAGCCAAAGGACCGGCTCGGGCGGCTTGGCGGTTTTGGCGTCGACGTCCTTGTCTTTAGTTGGCGGAGCAGTTGGAGGTTGCGGATCCGATTCGTTCGCAGGTGGCGGTTTCTTTTTCGAGGTTGTGCCAGGTGCTGGCACGAGAGTGGTTACCGCTGGTGGCTTCGGATGGTCCGTCTTCGCCGTTGTCGCGGGGTCCGCAGGGCGGAGAACGATGTAAGCCCAGCCTGCCGCCGCGGCCAGGAGCAGCGCGAAAATTGCGATCTCTGCCTTACGCCGAAATTGCCTTGGCTCTTGGGGGGGCGAAGCAGTGGGCTCCGCATTCGGTTGGCGATCCACAATCGGCGGATTGGCTTTCGTTGTCGCCAGAGACGTCTCCGCCTCTGCCAAGAAACGTTCGACGGTTTCGGCGCCGCCGACGGTGGAAAATGCAATCGGACTCGCCTGCAGGCGCTCGCGGATGGCAGCGATCTCTTCCGCCGTGACCTCCGCCGGCTGTCGCCGGCGAATGATCTCCACGGATTGTAAGAGCGTCAGGCGTTCGGCCATGCGGTCGTCGCGGTGTGGGGCGGGAAATAACGGGTGGGCAAAGTGGGGACGCATCGCAATCGAGTGCGCGCTAATTATATTTTAGTCCCGCCACCGCCGCCTAATCAATGCGCGAAAATAGCCCGGGGCTACGAGAAGTTTTCCCCGCTTCAGTAACTCGCAACTTCATCCGTCCAAATCTTGAACGACTGCAACTGATTCTCGCCGAAGGTCGTGGTCAGCGCCACGTCGGCGGCGTCGCGGCCGCGGGCCATCAGCACCCGGCCGATGCGGGGCGTGTTATTGCGGGCGTCGAAGGCGTACCATTGCCCCCCCAGGTAGGCCTCGAACCAGGCGCTGATATCCATCGGATACGGAGGAGCGGGGACACCAATGTCGCCGAGGTAGCCGGTGCAGTAACGGGCCGGAATGTTTAGCGTGCGGCAAAACGTGATCGCCAGATGCATGTAGTCGCGGCAGACGCCGGTCCGTTCGGCATACGCCTCGCGGGCGGTCCGATTGGCCCGCGCCTGCATGTAGTCGAAGCGGATGTATTGCTGCACGTAGTTGCAGATCGCCTGCACGCGCGGCCAGCCGGGTTGAAAGCCGCCGAACAGCGTCCAACTAAGGTCTTTCAGCTCACTATCGACTTCGCAATAGCGGCTGGCCAGCAGGTACAGCAACACCTCGTGTGGTAATTCTTCCACGTTCTGCTGCGGTGCATTGGGAACCTGCAAGTCGGGCAGGCCGCAATCCTCGACAATGGCATCGTTGCGGAACAACACCCGACCGGCGGGAGCGACCGCACGGGCGCAGCGATTTCCATAGCAGTCAGAGTATTCTGAAATCGGCAGCCAGGGTTCCGATTCCAGCCGCTCTGGCTTTTTGATGGTGGGCGCACGAGTCGGATGCAGGTAGAGCATCAGCACCATCGCCGCGGGGCGCGGGCAGGTGAAGGCAACTTCGCAACCGACGCGGATGAGCATGGAGGACTTTCACAATGTAGAGGGCGGGATGCGAGTCCTTTAGCGGCGCCTCGCAGAACATGACGACGAAGGTCACCGCCCGCCAGGGTGAAGGTCTCCGACTTCGGCATTCTAGGCGCGTTGCGACTCTATGGCAATCAGGCGTAATTGCTTCGCCGTCAGCCTGAACTGGCCCCCTGCTCAAATCTCCTTTCTCCTCCAGCAAATTTACTCCACGATTTGTCGACCAATAGTCCTGGGCGAACTTCAAATCAGTCAATCTCGTCTGGAATCCGACCGAAGGCGATTTTGTTATCCATGAGCTGTCGATAGTGATGCACGGGGCCGAAGTAGAGTGTCGATGATCCCCAACGCTCGTTGATCTCGTCCAGCGTTTTAGATAGTCGGCGCAATTTCTCGGCTTCGGCGAATAGCGAGCGAGACATTTGCGATGCCAATACCAGTCCTGCCACACGCACGTCCACCTTGATGATCGGGCGAGCGCTCGCCATCCGTTGTTGCCACAGCCGGTGAAAATGCTCTAACAGCGTGGGCGTATCATCCACACCGGGCAAACCAATTTCTGCGGAAAATCTCCCTCCACTCACTTCTTTAACTGAGATGCTCAAGCTGTTGGCGAAATACCCGCTCCGCCTTAAACGTTGAGCCAGCTTGCAGAGCAGTCTTACCAGGATCGAACGCGCACCCTCTTCGTTGCGGAAGCGGGGCTCCAATACATTGCCATGGCTCATCGACCGCCGGCGCGTCGGCAGTTCCGGTTCATCGTGTCCGTGAAAGCCGTCCCACCAGTGGCTCCCTGAAACCGATCCCCAGATGCGGGCGGCCTCGATTCGGCTCACCTGCCATAATTCTCGAACATTCTGGATGCCGTGCTTGTCCAGGCGGGCGAGCATTCCATGGCTGATGCCATATAGGCTCCTTAGCGGCAAACTTTCCAAGCGTGCGGGCAGATCCTCGACGGACAAGGCCGTCAATCCGTCGGGCTTTTGCAGATTGCTGGCTATCTTGGCCAGCAGACGTGTCGGCGCGATGCCGATGGAACACGTCATCCAAGGGCCAAAATCCTCGCGAACTTGTCGCTTGATGTGCTGGGCAATCCTGTGCGCCTGCTCGGGCCGGCGATCGTCACCCCGCAATTGAAAAGCCCACTCGTCGATGGAGTAGATCCGATGAACCTCGGCGCACTGGTCCACGCTTTTGAGAACGCGGTGATGCACCTCGACATAGATCTTGGGGCGTGCCTTAACCAGCGTGATCCCAGGACATAATCGTCGGGCCTCCCGCACACTGGTGCCGACCTTCACGCCACTGGACTTGGCGTCGTAACTGGCCGCGATCACGCAGGTGCTGTCCGCCTCCACGGGAATCACCCCCACAGCGCGACCGCGCAACTCCGGTCGGAGCGCTTGCTCCACCGAAGCGAAATAGGAGTTCATGTCCATCCACATCCAGTTCATGACTCATCGCACCCGACAGGATATTTGTACATGTGTACACTATTCTAGCG
>JAIOQB010000135.1 GCA_021413585.1 Planctomycetia bacterium | reverse complement strand
TCCATCAACGTATTGCAGAAAAACATCTCGTCCGCAGCCGCCAGATCGGCCGGACGAAGCGTGGTTTCGATGCACTTCAGGCCGATTTCCGCGGCCAATTCCAGGATGGCGGCCCTCGTAACACCCGGCAGACAGCCGCTGGCCACATCGGGCGTCCGCAGCTCGCCGTCGCGCACGATGAACAGGTTTGAAACCGTTCCGCAGACGACGGTGCCATTGACGCCCAACTGTACCCCTTCGATCATTCCGACCACGTCCAATTCGCGACGGGCCATGATGCTCGGGAGATAGTTGCCGCATTTGATACTAGGGTCCAGACACGCAGCCGGGACGCGACGGGTGTTGACCGTCATAGAGCGGATGCCGTCTCGATAGGCCTCGGCCGGATATGGGCTCAGCGGCCGGGCGATAATTGACAGCACAGGTTGATCGCAGCCGACCGGACTCAGCCCTCGTCCCCCTTCGCCCCGGCTGAGCGTGATTCGCACATAGGCCTCGTCCAAACCCGATCGGCGGACCGTCTCTTGTGTCAGTTCGGCCAGTTCCGCGCAGTTTTGATGGAGCGGTATGCCCAGGACGCGGGCAGAGTGCATCAGGCGGTCGAGGTGCTGACCGAGGCGAAACGGCACACCTTGGTAGGTGCGCAGCGTGTCGAACACGCTATCGCCAAATAGATAGGCGCGGTCCAGGAGCGACACCTTGGCCTCGGAGGCGGTAGTGAATCGCCCGTCGATATATACAATCGTGGACAAGGGAGTAGCCATCCGCGCTGAAGTTCAGGCAGTAAGTCTGCGCCGATCACCTATTTTCACAACTCTTCAATATACGTTGATGAATCCTAAGTGTCAAAATGGCAACTACTTAAGATGAAAACTGGATGCTGAGGATGATGCGAATTGCGTCACTTAGTCAGGTCGGGTTGGTGGGATTGCGCGGCTCGTTCAGCGCAAAGTTTCCTGGCGGTATTCCTGGCGAGCGGGGGGCGTAAGCCCCCTGTTTCTTCCTGAGCCGTTTGCACCTCCATCATTGCTGGCCACTTAGCCCGCCAGCACGCCATCAACGGCCGGCTTCCGCCGGCCACTCACACCGGCCGCTCGCCTTGTCTTGCTCCTACATTTCTCTGGCATCAATCCACGCGCTATGGCTATACTCACGCTTGTTGTCCGAGGTTGATCTCGTCCTTCGCCATCACAGGAGCCCAGGCTGTGAACTACGACGCCGAAGCCAAGCGGATCGCCAATTATGTTCATGCCCAACATGCCGAACAGCACCGGGGCGTGATACCACTGAAGGATCCCGGCATCTCAGTCCTCTTCGGTAACGACAACTATGCCGACGACATGCGCACACGCGAGCAAGTGCGGCTGTTATTCCAAGATGCCTATGAAACGCACGTCGATATCCTCGGGTTCGCCGTAGACGACGACGCGGGAACCGCCTGGTCGATGGTTGTGCGCAGTGACGATCTCGACTGGCTCAAAGCCCGGCTGCACGACGCTTTCTTTCAGGCACACGGGCTGTACAGCGCTACCGCGGCCAGCCGCAGCGCTGTGACGGAATAACGATTGACTTGCACTTTTGCGAGCTTACCGTCCCCGCCGCCAGCGGAACAGGCGTGGTGTTGTGTCGCAGTCGTCGCATTTTTCCTTCTTGGGCACGGACTTGGCTTCCGTTTTCGGCTCAACCTTCGGTGGTTCCACTTCCTTGACCGCGCTGACTCGAGCGATCCTCGCCGTCACATGCGAATGGTCGGACCAGGGGCTGCCGTTGCTGCCCAGGACAAAATAGATGCGGTCGTTGGGAGCGATCCGCGTGGTGGCCTGATAGGAATGGTGGTTAATGTCGTTGATGATCATGGGCTCCACGAGCGGAGTGACGTCGCCGTCGGCTGCTTTCTTCACAACCATGAACATCACACCGCTTTGTTTGGCGTCCAAGGCCATCTGGAGGGCGCCTGCCACCTTGATGTTGCCGCTGGTGCGTGATGTCCACTCGGCCACCACAGCGCCAGGCGATACGGACGGATGCATGGCACAGGCTCCCTCGGGCGGGGCTGGCTCGCCATGAATCGCCGGTTTGCCGCCGGTGATGCTGCCGATGTACATGCGATGTTTGGCGGCAACATAGCCAGGGTTTTCCGCAAGCTTGTCGCTCCGCCACGTTTTGTCCCAGGTCAGCAAATCCAGTTTCCAGTCCTTAGGATGAATTGCACCGGTGGTGTAGTAGTTCCAAAAGCCCGTATGCCCCTGGTCCGGCAAGCCCTCTCCATGCGAACCGCTTTGCGTAGTGGCTCCCCGTTTTTCACCCGACACGAAATCGCCGCGCAGATCGGCAATAATCTGAGCCCGCCCGCCACTGCTGGCTGCCAGAATGAGTCCAGTGGCCAATAAAAATCCTGCTGTGTGCCGAGCGAGAACGAGCATGTTGAATCTCCTGGAGAGTAGGGAGAGCGGCGAGCAATTCTCACGGGATTATAGTCGGAGATCGAGGTGGTAGTAGTCCCCAGGTAGGCTTTCTCCAGTAGACTTCAACTTCCCAGCGAACGACCACCGCCCTGGTTGGTTGTTACAATCGACTACAACCTAATTGGCGCAGCTCATTTCCCATGCCGACCATCTACACCGAGCAACTGACCGACCAACTCAAGGCCGAAGCCATGCGGTTGGGCTTCACGCTGGCCGGGGTCTGTCCGGCCGTAACGCCACAGGGTTTGTCTCATCTCGACCAATGGCTCTCGGCAGGCTATGCGGGTGAAATGCACTACCTGGCCGATCGTCGCGCGGCCTACGAGCATCCGCGGCATGTGCTCGACGGCGTTCGCAGCGTGCTGATGCTGACGCTCAACTATCGCACGATTGAGCCGACAGCCCCCACGGCAGGGCACGGCCGCATTTCCCGCTACGCTTGCGGAGCCGACTATCACGACGTGATCCACGAGCGGCTAGCCGCGCTGTCTGACTGGCTGCGACTACAACGCCCCGAAGCCATGGTTCGCGGCGTCGTTGATACGGCCCCGCTGATGGAGCGGGAGTTTGCCCAACTGGCTGGGCTGGGTTGGATCGGCAAGAACACGTTGTTGCTGAACCGCACGATGGGGAGTTGGTTTTTCCTCGCCGCCCTGTTGACCGATATCGAACTGCACTACGATGCGCCGCATGAGACCGACCATTGCGGCACCTGCACCGCCTGCCTCGACGCCTGTCCCACCGATGCCTTCGTCGCTCCCTACGTATTGGACAGCCGCCGCTGCATCAGTTATCTGACGATCGAGTTGAAAGGCCCCGTGCCGCATGAGCTGCGCCCCGGACTCGACGATTGGCTCTTCGGTTGCGATATATGCCAGGAAGTCTGCCCTTGGAACCACCGCGCGCCGCTAAGCAACGACGCAGCTTTTGAACCGCATTCAGGTGCAGGAGCGATAGAACTGGCCGGCCTGTTTGAGTTGGACGGCGAAGCCTTCCGCAGCCGGTTCCGCAATACTCCACTTTGGCGTCCCAAGCGGCGGGGCATTCTTCGCAACGCAGCCATTGCCCTAGGAAACCATCCCGATTCGGCCGTACTTCCTGCCCTGGTGCGCGGATTGCACGATAGCGAACCGCTTATCCGCGGTGCATCGGCTTGGGCCTTGGGACGATTTGCCGCCAATCAGATCGCCGGGGCATCGACTGCACTGAGGGAGCGTAAGAATGTGGAAAGCGATGCCGAGGTGCTAAATGAAATCAACTCCGCGCTCACAGCCGATTTCGATTAGGCTTTGTCGGAAAACGGCGATTTCAATCAGCCGAAGGGCGCTAGCCCCCGGTTTGGCGTCGGCTTCCCGCACAGGACCGGACGCTAGCGCGTGGCGGCGGATGTTTTCCGACAAAGCCTAGAGATACTTTTCTCTCACTCTTCGCACGACTCGCCGCCACCCGGCGTTCCTTCAGCATCGGGTTCGCACGGAGGATATTGCCCTGGCTCGTCGGCCGCATAGTGCGTGGCCAGCACTTGTTGCCAATCACCCGGCTGGCGTATCTGAATGTAGGCGTCGCGCGCTTCCAAATAACGCGGATGAAGCCGGGCATACTTGATGCCGAACTTCCGCATCAGCGAGGTGCAGCGGTCGGGGCCGTAAAGCTCGTCTGCCAGGGCGTAGTGCTGCCGAATTACGTCGGCTTGTTCATGGAGACTGGGTGGGGGTGGCAGCGGCAAACCGGCCGCCAGTGCTCGGGCCTGCTGGAAAATCCAGGGATTGCCGATAGCCCCGCGGGCGACAGTTACGCCGTCCACACCCGTGCGCTCGATCATTGCCAGGCAATCGGCCGCCGAAAAAAGGTCGCCGCTGCCGAGGATCGTTCGATCGCCGACGTGGCGTTTTACTTCTGCCAGAAATTCCCAGCGGCTTGGGCCGAGATAGCGCTGCATGACCGTGCGGCCATGGACCGTGATCGCTGCCACCCCGCGCTCGAATGCGCCGTCGAGTATCGTGAAGAATTTGTCTCGGCTCTCGACCGAATTGTCGATGCCGCGGCGCATTTTGACCGTGACGGGAATCTGAGGCGGCACGGCATCGCGCACGCGCTGGACAATTTCCAGCGCCACTTCGGGCTGGCTGAGATGAAACCCACCCCGGCACCGCCCGAGCACCTTTTTCACCGGACAGCCAAAGTTAATATCCACGACGTCGAACCCGGCTTCGACCAGCTTGAGCGCCGCTGGCCCGAATCGCTCTGGATCGGCCCCCATGAGTTGCCCGCCGACGGGATGTTCCTCATCGGTTACATGCATGTAACGGCGCGACTTCGGCCCGCGCGTGACATCGAGAATGAACTTGTCGAGCATCACCTCGCACAGAGTGTACGATGCTCCCAGCCGCCGGGCGATTACCCGCATCGCCCAGTCGCTATAGCCGCTCAGCGCCGCCTGAACGACGGGAAAGCCGATCGCGACAGGACCGATGTTCAGTTCGCGTTGTGTGATGGTGGACATGAATTACGGGCGAGTGGCGGGGGACTGTCCCAATTTTGCCCCAGCAAAATGGGACTGTCCCCTTAGGGTAGCGACGACGCTGCATCTGCGATTTCCTTCATTATCGTCAATTTTGCTGGACATGTCAGCGTCCCTTCTCTTGGCGCATCTCCACATTGTCATTCAAATGGAATCCATGACCACCGCCACAGCCATCTCAGACGAAGTAACCAACAGCGCAACGCCTCCGCTTGCCCCCCCTGCCCCGCTCCAGATTGGCTCTGTCGTCGTCGATCCGCCCGTGCTGCAAGCCCCCATGGCCGGGTTCACCAATTACGCTTTCCGGCAGATTGTCCGTGAGTTTGGCGGGGCCGGGTTGCAGGCCACGGAAATGGTCAACGCCAAAGGCTTTTTGCACATCGCAGCCGAGCGCGACGAGTTTCCCGATCGACTGTGGGGCGTGGCCGACGAGCCGCGTCCGCTGGCGGTGCAGATC